>JAACZX010000048.1 GCA_009996555.1 Chitinophagaceae bacterium
AGAACTTAATACCATCTACATTTTTAAATACACGGCTGCTGCCGGGTGTAGTAAGCACAGATGTCATATCAACCTGTGTAATATCCTGTCCCTGTTGATAGGCATCAACGAGTTTGCGTGTATACGTTTTGTATTTATCGGTAACTGCATAACCGAGTTCGTTATGCATGGCCTCACGGATCACATCAAGATTCCTGTTTTCGCAAAACACCATCGGGATAAAGATCCAGTAGTTGGCTGTACCCACACGGCCATCTTTGCGGTGATAACCCATAAAGGTTTTGTTGGCAAATTTTGAAACATCAGGAGCTGTCCATGTAAAGTTGCTGCCACGGTAATCGAACTGATCGGTTGCATGTTTGGTATTATCTGTACTCATGCGTGCACCTTTTGCAACAGGTTGTGCAATGGTACCAACGGTTACACCATACATGATGATCTTTTCACCGGGCTGCATATCCTGCATAAAAATTTTATGCTTGCCTGCAATATCTTCGGTAAGTGTGATGGATTCGTTTTGGAAATTGATGTTTTCGCCTTTTTTCAGGTCTTTCAACGCTACCAGTACATTGTCTGTTGGATGTACTTTTAACACATTCTGTTTCATATAAAGCAAATTGCTTGATCAAAGATGAAAACAGCCTTTATTGGCTGTTTTTTAAGCGTGGTAAAAATAGTTAAATGCCTGTGTTCTGCTTTTACTTTTATTGGCTTTGTATAGTACTATTTTGGCAACCTGCTGGCATATTTCGTTATTTTGTGATAAAATACTGTAATGAACCCGCATCTTCTGAAAGTAAGTACAGCGCCGCACCAGAGCTTCAATATCCGGCACGATGTGGTTCCTTACTTCTATAACCGCTGGCATTTTCATCCAGAAGTGGAGTTATTGCATATTCAAAAAGGAACAGGTATCCAGTTCATCGGCGACTCCATTCAGCGGTTTAAAAAAGATGATGTGATTTTGGTAGGTGCCAATCTCCCCCACCTGTGGCGATGTGATGATGCGTATTTTCAGAAAAGCAAAACCTTGAAAGCGCAATCAACCGTTGCGCATTTCCGTGAAGATTTCTGGGGCGAAACATTTCTTGAATTACCGGAGAACAAAAAACTGAAACAGATACTGGAAAAAGCAAAACGTGGCATCAGTATTTCAGGCGCCACCAAACAGTTTGTGATTGCCCACCTCGATAAAATGCTGGATGCAAAAGACAGCGAACGCATTGTTCTATTGTTGCAGATACTCGGCCGCATTGCACAAAGTAAACAGCTGAAACTGATCTCATCTGCCGGGTTCAGTACACAGCTGGAACAGAAATCGACTGATAAGATCAATGCGGTATATGCGTATACACTGGCGCATTTTAAAGAGAAGATCAGTTTAAAAAAAATTGCCGAGGTGTCGAATATCAGCCCTAATTCTTTCTGCCGTTATTTTAAAGTGCACACACGAAAAACCTTCAGCAACTTTTTACATGAGTTGCGTGTGGGGCATGCCAGCAAACTGTTGATTGAAAACAAACTTTCCATTTCGCAGATATGTTACGAAAGCGGATTCAACAATGTAACGAACTTTTATAAAACCTTTAAACGGTTTACGGGACAAACGCCATTGGCGTTTCAGCAGGCATATAATACAACTGCGGTTGAATAATTATTCTATTACAACGATGAAACCACCCGCAGCAGGTATCGTAATTGTTTGGGGCTTTTTAGTATTTACTTGCTTTTCTGCAAACAGCTGACCGGCCTCGCCTTCTGTGATCAATGTTGCTTTCTTTTTTGAAAACGAAGAAAGGTTCAGTTGAATGGTTTTTGCAGCTGCCTCTCCATTGATACCGGCGATGTACCATTTGTTGGCTGAACGTCTTGCAATCACCACATAGTTGCCGGGGAAACCATCAATGAATTTTACATCATCCCAGGTATTAGGCAGATTACGCAAAAACTGTTGAATGTTTTCGGGAACTTGCTGCATGCCTTCCGGTGATTCTGCATAATGTTGAATACCCGATAGAAATAATACAGATGTTGCCAACTCAAATGCAGCAGTTGTTTTGCGTTGTACGTTTGTTTGCAGCTTGTACAGGTTCATGGGTGTGAAATCCATTGGATCAAATGCGTTGCGTGTGAACGGCAACATCGTGCAATGGTTTGCTTCCTTATCTGCATCATTCTGTCCGAATGTGATCATTTCAAAACCACGTACGGCTTCGGTGGTCACTAAGTGCGGATATGTGCGGGACCATCCTCTTGGTAATGTTGCACCATGGAAATTCACCAGCAGTTCATATTTCGCAGCATCTTTTAAAATATCGAGATAATAAGCAATCACCGATTGACCATCGCCTGCAAAGAAATCGATCTTTACACCTTTAATGCCCATGTTCTTCAAACGCTGAAATTCTTTTGCACGGCTTTCTGTGGAGAGCAATAAATTCTTCGGTGTGTATTTCACTGTATTCCAATCGCCGGCTGAATTATACCATAACAGCAGCCCAACATTTTTTGTCTTTGCATAATCGGCCAGCTCTTTCATTTTGTCGTAACCAATTTTTGCATCCCATGCAGCATCAACAAGACAGTATTGCCAGTTCATCTTCGCTGCAAAATCGATGTACCTGATCTGTTCATCATACACAATAAAATCATCTTTGGAATTGATCCAGCTCCACGATGCTTTACCGGGCAACACAAAGGATGTGTTTTTGATCACAGATGGTTTTGCAAGATCAGTACCTGCAGTTGATTCAATGATTGTTGCTAAACTTCCGATAGTTATGATGCGCCATGGAGAAACATAAGTTGATTGAAACGTAGGCAACAATCCTTTACCGGTAATGATCTCACGTGGATCGGGATAGCCGATGCTGTATTCGCCATCGGGTGATTCGGCTTTTAAACGTGTGGCACAATCAGTGGTTTCCAACGAAGCTTCAGTGATCAATGCCCACACATCATTTACACGGAATAATGCCGGGTAGACCCAGCCTGCAGCAGATGGTGATTTTGTACCAACAGGCACATCCTGTACATAATGTTCTTCGTAAGCAGGATTGGTTTGCTCCCATCCTGTTTTTGAAACCTGCATCGGTTGTAACCATGCTTTGGCAGTAGTTGAAAAATGAAAGGTTGTTGATTCGTTCGTAATGTTATCAGTAACGTTATTTGCTTCTTTGTAGTGATAACGGAAAGCAACTGCATCGTTCGATACCTGGAAAATAATATCCAGTGCTTTTCCATTGCTGTTCTTAAACTGTACAGTGCGTTTATTGGCTTTGTAGAGGGCTTGCTTTTTCTTACCGTGCAGGATATTATACGAGTCGTTTACCTGCTGTACAGGTGTTGCACCCAAGAGGTTATTGCCTTTTGAAAAATCAACAGTCGCAGTTTGAATGCCGAGCGATGAAGAACGAAGGACTTCTGCCTGCTGGTAATGAACACTGTATTTGATCGTTCCTTCTTTATTAACAGAAACCTGTACTGTAATTTTTTTATCGGGACTGGTGATTCCCACCTGTGCAATTGAACCTGTACTGATGACGACAAATGAAAGTAAAGCAATCAAAACACGCATGAACAAAAAATTAAAAGGTGAACGCAATTTTGCCACAAGGCATGAAGAAGCAAAGAAACAGAAAGAATAGTAGCAGAAAAAAATTAAAACCCTAACGAATGTGTGTAATAGAAACGCTGATGACGCTGATTAATGCGGATGAAAACGGATGAATCAGTGTGTATCAGCTCAAATCCCTGTCATCCGTGATTCTATCCAATCATATACACGATCAAACTTCTTGCACCATGTGCACCAATTACCAGCGACTGTTCAATATCGGCAGTTTTAGAAGGACCAGCTAAGAAAACACCAAAGCCTTCCTTTGCACTTTCAATTTGCTGGTAAGCATGATGCATCGTTGGTACGATACTTTTTCTTTCAATCACAATCACGAGGTGCTGACAAATAAATGGCAGCAAACGATTTCCCATATTGCTTTCATACAACCAGATGGCGCCGTTTTCAGCAACAGCAACATTGCCTTGAATGTAAGCGGTATCAACAGCAGCAAGTTCATCGGCAGTAAGCGATGCAAGCGAATCACTCACTTCGCCTAATGCAGCAATTCTGTTCACAACAAAATCACCTTTGGCTTTTCTGCTTTCCAACTCCTGTTTAAGCGAAGAAAGATCTTGCAACTCCACTGTTCCGCCACCAATGCTTTGCAGCACCGTTTTATATTGCTGTACAAGATCGTTGTATTGAATCACTGTATTCAAATCAATTGCAGGAAGCTCAACCAACTCTGGTTTATTGGCTGTAATATTTTTCAGTATCGTATCTCTTGAACTCATTACTTTTTGTTTTGAAGATACCAGTCACGGAAACTTTGTTTGGGCGGCGCAGGCATTTCCCGTTGCTTGTACCAGGGGTTGAGTTTGTTGTTTACGAGCCACGGAAATAAACGCATGACGCCTCTACCCATCTTTCCTGCAAAGCGGTAAAGCCTTGGTCTTGCCAATAAAAATGCCATTCCTTTTAACCCAACTTTCTTGGTTGTATCAACATATCCTTCTGCAACCAATACCTGTCGCCATTTCCATAACTGATCATGTATATCAATTTTTACCGGGCATACATTGCTGCAGCTGCCGCAGAGTGTTGATGCAAACGGCAAATCAGCATTTGCACGCATATCAATATTCGGATTGAGGATAGAACCGATTGGTCCTGCAACGGCTGTGTGATAACTATGGCCGCCACTTCTTCTGTAAACCGGACAAGTGTTGAAACATGCCGCACAACGAATACACTTCAACGAGTTTCTGAAATCTGCCCGGCCCAACTGTCTGCTGCGTCCGTTATCAACAATGACAATGTGCATCTCCTGCCCTTCTCTTGGTTTGTGAAAATGGCTGGAGTAAGTGGTGATCGGTTGACCGGTTGCGCTGCGTGCCAGCAAACGCAAAAACACAGAAAGATGTTCTGCTTTCGGGATCATCTTTTCAAAGCCCATACAGGCAATATGAATTTTTGCTGCATGTGCACCCATATCGGCATTGCCTTCATTGGTGCAAACCACAAAGCCACCCGTTTCTGCAACGGCAAAGTTTACACCGGTGATGGCAAGTTCCGATTCAATAAATTTTTCACGTAAATGCTGACGTGCAGCTTCTGTTAAGTATTGCGGATCGTTGTTTCCTTTTTCGGTATTGAGGTGTTCATGAAACGTATCGCTTACATCCTGCTTCTTCAAGTGAATAGCAGGCAATACAATATGGCTCGGTGGTTCATTCCTGAACTGTACAATGCGTTCGCCCAAATCTGTATCAACTGTTTCAATTCCTTTCGTATGTAAGAATTCATTCAGGCCACACTCTTCGGTGAGCATGCTCTTGCTCTTAACGATCTTCTGAATATTATTTTTCTGAATGATATCGTAAATGATGCGGTTATGATCTGCACCATCCATTGCCCAATGAACAGTAACACCATTAGCCTTTGCATTGCGTTCAAACTCGAGTAAATAATTATCAAGATTCGAAAGCGTATGATTTTTTATTTGCGAAGCCCATTCACGCAACTGTTCCCATTCGGGTAACCCGTGAGCTGCTTTATCTCTTTTTTGGCGAACAAACCAAAGTGTTTCATCGTGCCAGTTAGTACGTGGCTCGTCGTTGATGAACTGTGCTGCAGCTTCGGCATGTTTTAATGTACTGGTATGACTCATGCGTTGCTGTTTAAAATTTCTGCAATATGAATGGTCTTCACCTTGCTGCCATTGCGTTTTAAAATACCTTCTAAATGCATCAGGCAACTGGTATCGCCACCGGTAATGTATTGTACCTCGTTACTGGCATGATCGGCAATACGATCCTTCCCCATCTTCACACTCACTGCTTCTTCAAACACACAAAACGTACCACCAAAGCCGCAACATTCATCGGGCCGTGAAGGCATTTTTAATTCCAGTCCCTGCACCATGTTGAGCAGTTGTTGCGGTTTAGAAAATGCAGGCAAATTTCGTTCGCTCATGGATGAAAGATGTAATCCTCGCTGACCATGGCAACTGTTGTGCAAACCAACCTTATACGGAAATGATGCGTTCAGCTTTTCAACTTTCAATACATCAACCAAAAACTCGGTGAGCTCGTACACATGTTTGCGGATATGCTCTGCTTCGCCGGGATGCTGCTCATCGTGCAGGTGTTCTTTTAAATGCAAAACGCAACTGCCCGATGGTCCAACGATATAATCGAAGCCACGGAAATTCGAAACAAAATTTTTATCGCATGATTTACTGAGTGAAGCGAAACCACTGTTGGCCATCGGCTGGCCACAACAGGTTTGATTCAAAGGAAAAGAAACATGACATCCAAGTTTTTCTAACAACTGTAAGGTTGCAATACCTACGTTTGGATAAAACTGATCGATATAGCAGGGAATAAATAATCCAACTTTCATCTGTTCGTTCTTTATGTGGCTGTGTTCATCAGCATGCAACCAGCTTTTTTGCAAAGCAAAACTATGTGATAATCGCTATAACAAATACCCGTGATTGGCACATGATTACTTTGATTCAGCATAAAATTTCAGCTCGATGATATCGGTTGGTAATGATCTGCTGTTCCAGTTTTTGTGAAATGCCAATGCTGCACCCAATGCAGATGCCTGCGCAACCGATGCCGCAAATACTTCAATGCCTTTAAATGCATCGGCCAGCATGTGCATGAAGATGGGATTTCTTCCAAAACCACCATCCACAAAAATGCGTTTCACTTTTGTTCCTTTCAATACTAAATTGGTGCTGTACACCTGTTGAATGATGAGGTCGGCAATGAGTTGGTGATATGCCTGCCCGTATGTTTTGAACAGCGAAAGATCACGGTTGGCAAAAGCCGATTCTTTGATCATCACTTCATCATCACTTGTTTTGGCAAACACTTTTGCTTCTGCAAGTATCTGCACGATCTTAGGATCGTACTCAACAGTTTTATAGTGCGAAAGATGAACGTTAAAATGTTCAGCCAGTCGTTTTGTTTGTTGCTCATGTTCGTAACCGGCAAATAAACGGGATGCTTTCACCGGTTTACCTTCATAAGAAAGATAACATAAACAATCCTGGTGCAGTTCAAGATCACTTAACTGTGAATGATTGAACGGATTTAATGTAATACACCAGGTGCCTGTTGAAAGTAAAATGAACGGTTCATGAAAAGAAGCGAGGTAAGGAATAAGAGCCGATGAACTGTCGTGCAAACCGGCACCCACTGCAATCTTATCTTTTGTATAACCGGCAACTGCACTGCTTTTCAACACTGGTGCAAATTTTTCAGCAATCCCTTCTTTCTTTACCCAGTCGTGGTAATGTTTTTCCTGGAAATCCCAAAGATTGGTATGACAGCCGATGCTTGTAATATCAGTATGCAATTGATTACTCAATACAAAGCAGAGATACTGCGGCAGATGCAATGCGTATTTTATTTCAGCAAATAATTCAGGCTTTTCATATTTCAACCGGTAGAGTTGCATACCGGAGTTGAGATGCCCTAACACCGGTGAAGCGGTATCTTTCGACACCATACTTTCGCCACCGTATGTCTTGTAAAAATGCTTCTGCAGTTCAGCCGGAAAAGGTTTCAGGTAGTTGTACAAAGGAGCAACAACTTCCTTTGCTTTATTGAGATAAACAAAGCTTGCACCGTAGGCCGAAAAGTTGACGGCTTTCACATGAAAGCGCTCATCACTGTTCACTTTATCAAACGTTGATTTTACCCATTGTGTAAGCAAAGCCACATCTTCACAGGCAAACCCATCTTCATCCGTTGTTTCGGGCAACTGCTCACTTTCTTCGTAAACTACTGCATAATGTTCATCAAACAGTAATACTTTTTTATTGGTTTTGCCAATGTCGAAGATCGCTATAACGGCCTCTCCCCTCGTTCCCCTCTCCGGAGGAGAGAGGAGGTCGGGCTGTATTTCGTTTGTTATTTTGTTAGTTGAACCCATCAGCAGTCAAATCATTTATCAACAAAAACGCAGGTTACATTTTATTAAGTTGTTCGATACGATAGGTTTTGTGCATGAGCTAAGTTCCCTCCGGGGAGATGTAGAGGGATTTACAATCCCGTTGCTACAGTTTTAGATCCACGCTCTTTGATCAATGCTTCACGGAGTTTTTGTTCACGGAAGAACTGGAGTGGATATAATGCCGCACCACTACGCAATCTAGCTTCAGCTACCAACGGACGCAGATCGGTACGGAAAGTATTCTGCAATATTTCCTGTGCTGCCACTACATCATTTGCTTCCTGTGCTGCATTCAATTGCTTGCGGTCAACTGTTAATGCCTGTGCATACGCCAGCATGATCGCTTCTACTGATTGCAACAGATCTTCTAACGGATCTTTTACATTATGGCTTGCATCAATCATCCAGCCAAGATCAGTTGCATGATCCATACCTCTTGCATCCATACCTTCAACAAGCTCGTTAAAGATGAGGAAGAGTTGGTAAGGTTTGATGCTGCCAACTGTCAGATCATCATCACCATATTTACTATCGTTGAAATGGAAACCGGCCAGTTTGCCTTCCATCAGCAACAATGAAACAATCTGTTCAATGTTTGCATTTGGTAAATGGTGACCAAGATCAACAAGGGTATATGCTTTCGGACCAAGTTTGTTCGCATACAATAAAGACTGTCCCCAATCTCCTACCGTCATTGAATAGAAGTTTGGTTCAAATGCTTTGTATTCAACAAACACTTTCCAGTCTTCCGGTAAAGCTGCATAAATTTCCTGCAGGCTTTCTAATGTATTCTGAAATGCTTTTCTGAAATTCAACTGACCGGGAAAACAGCTGCCATCGCTCAACCAAACCGTCAATGATTTTGAACCAAGTTCAACACCATGTTTAATGACGTCAATGTTATGTTCAATGGCTTGCTTGCGCACCGCTTTGTTCACGTGTTGTAATGAACCGAATTTGTAACTCAGTTCCTGGTCTTTCTGATCCTGGAATGTATTTGAGTTGACTGCATCAAACTGCAAACCAAGTTGAGCCGCCTGTGCTTTAATAGCCGCATAGTTTTCGGGAATATCCCATGGAATATGCAACGAGATGGCGCCGCTTGATTGGTTAAGTGCATGAAGCAAACCAACATCTTCCAGTTTCTGTTCTAAACTGCCAGGCTCACCTGCTCCTGCAAAACGGCCAAAGCGTGTACCTCCAGTGCCCAGTGCCCAGCTTGGAATGGCCACCTGGAAATCGATGAGCTTTTGCAGCACATCTTCTACATTGTTTATTTCTGATGCAAGGAATTCAAATTTACGTTGATGTGCTGCAGCATGCAATCCGTTGAACTCAGCAATCCTGTTTTTTTCTAATACCATAAAGAAAGATTGTATAGCAAGTTACTTCATTTTAAAAATTGGGTCGATAGAGAACTATCAACCCCTAAACTACTATTGATTATGAGACATAAAAACTTAGCGAACAAATGCTGTGGCAACACCGCCATCAACATTCAATACGTTGCCGGTAGATTTATTGAGCAAGCCTCCTGCAAATGCAAAACAGGCATTGGCAATATCTTCTGGTAAAATGATCTCGTTTAATAATGTGCGTCCGGCATAATATGCTGGTAATTCTTCCACAGTAATGCCATAAGCTTTTGCACGACCTTCGGCCCAGCCACCACTCCAGATATTACTGCCAGAGATCACCGCATCAGGATTTACTACGTTCACACGAATTTTATCCTTGCCCAGTTCTGCAGCATTTAATCTTGATAAATGTAATTGTGCCGCTTTTGCAGAACCATAGCCGGCATTATTCGGGCCACTCATCAGTGCATTTTTGCTTACAATATTCAACACATCACCACCCAGCTCCTGTTTACGCATAATGGCTACGGCCTGTTGTGTTACAAGAAACTGTCCTTTAACCAACACATCATACAGCAGATCCCAGTCTTTTTCTGTATGGCCTTCAATTGGCTTTGAAATAGAAAGACCGGCGTTGTTTACAATAATATCCACACCGCCAAATGCCAGTGCTGATGTTGCTAATGTTGAGTTGATGGTTGCTGCATCAGTTACATCAAGTATATCAGCAGCCACTACATCTTTTCCAAACTGCTTTATGAATTCTTCTTTCGCTTCAGTTAAACGTTCAGGATTCATATCGTTCAGGATCACACAAGCGCCTTCTTCTGCAAACTTTCTTGCAATGGCTTTACCAATACCACCACCGCTGCCGGTAATGAGTGCAATTTTTCCACTCAATGCTTTTGGTTTTGGCATGCGTTGCAGCTTTGCTTCTTCCAGTAACCAGTATTCAATA
>JAACZX010000741.1 GCA_009996555.1 Chitinophagaceae bacterium
TTGAACTGTATGTGTACAGCAAAACAAAAGATGCAGCATTGAAACATATTTTTTATGCTACTCTTTGGGGGCTTGCAGCATTGCTTTGTCATGCTTACCAGTTAAGTCTTCATTACTGGTTTAATTACAACGATGTAAGCCATCTTGCGATGATTGCATCGATCATTCATTATTACAAAGCTGTCATCGGAATGCAGGTTGATGTGCCGACAGAAAGTTCAATGCCAATTAGTAAATGTTAGGCCCGGTTAATGCGTTGATGAACGCCGCCTGTTACTGATGATGTGTTGCACAATACCAACCACCAGCATCAGCAGAAGTGCCCAGGGACCAAAACCGGTGAATGAAAAAGGCATTGTTTATTGTTTGTATAAAGATACAGCCTGAAAGAAATGAAACAGCTGACAGAAGAAATTTTAACAATGAACTTTTACTTTAACAGTCCTTCGATCCTCATTCCCCAAAAAGTTCCTCCATTCAGTAAAACACTCATTAACGGTCCGGCAAAAAGTAAGAAAAAAGGAATAGCAGTGGAAAGCACATAAAGCAACACCCTGTTAATAGAACGGTGTTTGTAACGGTCAATTAACAGAGACATTCCTTTTCTCTTGAAAAGCTTATTATTTATAAATTTCCTTCCTTTTGTGAAAATTGCAAGTATGAAACCTCCTACTATCAAAAGAAAAATGGTTCTGTTGATAGGTATATATCTTGTGAGAATATCCCAAACTGGTACAAAAAAAGCTAAAAAGATGCACTGGATTATAAAAATCAGATACAGAACAATTCGTTCCTGAGGATTCCACGAATTAACTCGTTTATACTCTTCATATAATTTAGTAAAAAGGAATAACATTCATGCAATGAATTAAAACTTACAAAGCAGGATTACCAGCTATTCTAAATCAACACCTGCTCCAACTGATCAAACGCAACAGAAGGCTGCACATCTTCCCACAGTATTTTATAAACAGCAGTAGCAATAGGCATATCTGATCCTACTTCTTTATTAATGAGGTAAAAACATTTGCTGGCATTATACCCTTCTGCCACCATATTCATTTCAATCTGGGCAGCTTTTACACTAAACCCTTTGCCGATCATGTTGCCAAACGTACGGTTACGGCTGTACAGGGAATAACAGGTTACCAACAGATCGCCCATGTAAACACTGGCCGCATAGTTGGCCGATTTGCGTAAAGAAGTTTTCATCAGCTGCACGCCCGGTATCGGTTCTTTGTGCACACCCACTTCCATATTACGGATACCTACTTTGCGCAGGAAACCTGCCATTTCATCGGCAGCATTGGCAATGAGCACACTTAAAAAATTATCGCCATAACCAAGACCGTGTGCAATACCACTGCCAAGCGCATAAATATTTTTTAAGATGGCGGCAAACTGCACACCATACACATCATCGTTGGTAACAGTATTGATATAATGATTCCTGAACTGATCAGCGATCCATTGTGTAGTGGTTTGATTGAGCCCGGTAAATGTGAGGTAAGATAATTTTTCAGAGGCTACTTCCTCAGCATGGCAAGGCCCCATGATGGTATAATAATCATTGGGATCAAAGCCAAATTCATTCTTCAGGTAATCGTTGAGCAGAATATTCCGGTTGGGCATGATGCCTTTTATAGCGGAGATGATCTTTTTACCTGTAAAAATATCCTTTGGCAAACTATCCAGCACCTCTTCGGTGTAAGCAGACGGAATAGCCAGAATTAAATAGTCGGATTCTTTTATGGCTTCTGTAAGATCAGTAGTTAACGTAAGTAAAGATGTATTAAATGTAGCCGAACGAAGGTAGCTTGGATTATGGCCATACTTTTTAATATGATCTATAATATGCTGGCTGCGCACACTCCAGTAAAGAGGCACTCCATTTCCGTTCAGGATCTTTGCAAGGGCAGTTGCAAAACTGCCGCTGCCAATGATCGCAATCTTTGATGTATTCTTTTCTTCCTGTTTCAAGCAAAATAGTTCAGAACATCTAAAATAAAAGAATCCCGCCTGATGGCGGGATTCTTTTATTCTTTTTTTCAGATTTATTTTGCGTCGTACACTTTTTCCTTCGGCACCACCATCACTTTCATTCCATCTTTTAATGTTTTACTGATGGTATTGTAAGGAGCACTCACCACTTCATCACCTTCTTTAATTCCACTCAGCACTTCAATGTATTCGTTATCCTGGATGTGTGTGCGGATGGCTACTTTCTTCACC
>JAACZX010000404.1 GCA_009996555.1 Chitinophagaceae bacterium
GAATGGTATTACCGTTAGCTGGAATCAACTCATTCAACAATGAAAATAATATTCAGCATCATATCTCTTTGTGTGCTGCTTACAGCATCTGCACGTACGTTACGTGTGGGGCCGTCGCAATCGTTGCGTTCGTTAAAGCAGGCCCTTCAGCAGGCAGCCGATGGCGATACCATTTTGGTAGATGCTGGTTTATATAAAGAAGGTCAGCTTACCATCAATAAGAAAGTTGTGTTACGTGGAATAAACTTTCCTGTGTTTGATGGCGAGCGTAAGTACGAGATCTTCACCATTCGTGCAAATGATGTGCTGGTAGAAGGTTTTGTGTTTCGTAATTCGGGCCGCAGCAGTTATAACGATATTGCAGCAGTGCGTATTGCAGATAGCCGAAGGGTAACGATCCGCAACAATAAGTTTGAAAACAGTTTTTTTGGAATTTATTCCCAGCATGCTACGGCATGTACTATTTCAAATAACGATCTGCGTTCCGATGCAAAAGATGAAATTTCTTCAGGCAACGGTATCCATTGCTGGAAGAGTGACAGTATGCAGATTACAGGCAATTATATTACCGGCCATCGTGATGGTATTTATTTTGAGTTTGTAACCAATTCAGGCATCAGGCAAAATCATAGCACAAAAAATGTACGCTACGGATTGCATTTTATGTTTTCCAATACCAACTCCTATATTTCAAACAGGTTTATTGATAATGGTGCAGGTGTAGCGGTTATGTATTCAAAAGGTATCAGCATGTACCATAACACGTTTGCTGAAAACTGGGGAACTGCTGCTTACGGCATTTTAATGAAAGATATTACTGACAGCCATGTGGAAGGAAATACATTTAAACGCAACACTGTTGCTGTAATGATGGAAGGTAGTAACCGCATCAACCTGTATAAAAATTCATTTGAGAATAATGGCTGGGCATTGAAGATACAGGCCAGTTGTATGGAAAATAATATCAAACAAAATAATTTTCAGACCAATTCTTTTGATGTGGCTACCAATGGTGAATTGATGCTTAATAAATTTCAAAAGAACTACTGGGATAAATATGATGGTTATGATTTGAACAGAAACGGAATAGGTGATGTGCCTTACCGCCCTGTGAGTATGTATTCCATGATCAGCGAACGGAATAATTCAAGCATGATGTTATACCGCAGTTTTATTGTTGGGCTGCTGGATAAAGCGGAGAAAATGTTGCCGGTGATCACTCCGGTTGAGCTGAAAGATGATGAACCCCTTATGAAACCAATTAAATTCTGAACCATGATTATTGCCAGTAACGTTACGAAAACATTCGGCAAGTTAAAGGCGCTTGATAATGTAAGCGTCAACTGCAACCGTGGACAATCCATTGCACTCATAGGTCCTAACGGAAGTGGTAAAACAACGCTCATCAAATCAATACTTGGCATGGTGGTGCCCGATAGTGGTTTCATCACCTTTGATCAGCATAATATCCTGCACGACTGGCGCTACCGTGAACGGATAGGGTATATGCCGCAGATAGGCCGCTATCCTGATAACATGAATATTGCCCAGGTGTTTACCATGATGCGTGACATACGCCGAAACTCAATAACAACGGATGAAGAATTGATTGAAGAATTTGGGTTGAACAATATGATGCAAAAGAAAATGCGTACGCTCAGTGGAGGTACAAGGCAGAAAGTAAGTGCCGCACTTGCTTTTCTGTTTAATCCTGATGTGTTGATTCTTGATGAACCAACTGCAGGGCTTGATCCGGTGGCATCGGAAATTCTGAAACAAAAGATCATCAAAGAAAAACAGAAAGGAAAACTGGTGCTTATTACATCGCATATATTAAGTGAGCTGGACGATGTGGTGAGCGAAATTATTTATCTGCAGGAAGGAAAACTGCAGTTTCATAAATCATTACAGCAATTGCAGGAAGATACTGGCGAAGTAAAACTTGCAAAAGCATTTGCACAAATCATGAAGTATCCATAAAAATCCACAAACTAATTTACTTTGATTGCGAAGTTGATTTTTATGGATATCCGGTGTGACCAATAATAAAATAAACAATAACACATCAAATAGGTATGAAAACCATCGTTAAACATGTATTGCTCGATCTTATCCGTAACCGGATCATTATGGCCTATACTGCTTTTTTACTGGCCATGTCGTTCGGTATTTTTAATATGGATGAAAATGCAACCAAAGGCATTATGAGCCTGATGAAC
>JAACZX010000742.1 GCA_009996555.1 Chitinophagaceae bacterium
TTAGCCAATATGGACCTGCTGCGGTTGGGCCGTTTAAGTGTTGGCAAAGTAACAGATGCCGAATGGGATGTGGTGCTTGAACTGGCAGGTGAGTAAACGAAGAGTTTAAATAACTAAAAGAATTTAAAGAGTTGATACAGTCGGCTCTTTTTTTTATGCATCAGTATGAAGAGCTCTCTTTTTCTTCTTCGCTCTTTTAAAGCTTAGTCCCTCTTAGTATATTTTAACAAATAGCTTCGGTTACATTTTACAGTTAGCGGTATCAACCATTACTTATGAATGATACATCAGCAGTTGAATGATTTGCACGCCGGCAAATGAATTCAGCAAGTACTTCGCTGCTTCTGCATCTCTCGTTTCTTATCTTAAACAATTAAACTTATCAAAATGAAAAAGATCATTTTGGCTGTTGTGCTATTGGCAGCCGCAGGCGGAGCTTTGTATTTATACTTTTCACCAAAGCTTACAGATAAACGTTCAACAGTTTCTTATGCTGAAACAATCATTGGCGATTGGAAAATTGATTCTGTAGCAGCGAATGATTCAGGCAGTATTGGTTTGTTGCTGCTTTCAATGGATGCTGATCTTACAAACTACACGTTCAGGTTTGATGCCGATGGCGCAATCACACAACTGCTCAACGATAGTGTGCTGCCACAAAAAGGAAGATATGAATGGAAAGACAGCACACAGCTTGTTATTATTGAAGGCGATTCTGCAACAGATAAAGAGTTGATGCAAGTACTTTCTTTTACACCTGAACAATTCAGTGTAATGAGTGCAGACAGTGCAGTGCTGTATTTTAAACGAAAGAAGTAATGCAAAAGCCGGTTGCATTTGCAACCGGCTTTTATGTATTTCAGAAAATTTGTATTCAACTAAAAAACAAAATGATCAAAAGCATGCTTATGTATTTGCTTTTACAACAGCAAGAAATTCTTTTCTGCTGATCATTTTTGCACCAAGACTTTCAAGGTGTGCTGTATGTATCTGGCAATCGATGAGCACCACACCTTCTTTTTGTAATTGCTGTACAAGTGTAATAAAGGCATACTTGCTTGCATTGCTCACTTTACTGAACATGCTTTCGCCAAAAAAAACATTACCAAGTCGTACTCCATATAAACCGCCAGCAAGTTCATTATCAAGCCATGCTTCTGCACTAAGGGCATATCCTTGTTGATGAAGCCGGGTATATGCCTTTTCAATTTCTTTGGTGATCCATGTGCCTTCTTTTAGTTTACGTGTTTGCCCGCAAAGATGAATAACGGTGCTGAATGCTTTGTTGAATGTTACTGTAAATGCATTCCGTTTCATCAGTTGCTGCATGCTTTTACTTACGTATAATTCTTCAGGAATGAGTACACACCGGGGATCGGGGCACCACCATAGCGGAGGTTCATCATCATTGAACCAGGGGAAAATGCCGCTTCTGTAAGCCAGTAACAAACGTTCCTGCTTCAGATCGCCGCCAATGGCAAGCAGCCCGTCAGCTGTTGCTTTGTCAGCAGGAGGAAACCAAAGTTTATCAGTTAAAAGAGTAAGCGACATGTATAGTTTGAAAAGTTAGGCAACGGAATGAAGCAGCTCAGGCAATTACTTCCACAGTAGCACCAATGCCACGTTCGGTAATTGCATCGCAAAGTGGTTTCAAATCATCATACGATCCGTTCTTAACAGCATATTTACCTTTTGTGTGAATGATCCAGGCGCATTGTTCTGCCTGCTCAGGAGTTTGGTCACAAATGTCAATCAGTGTTTCTATAACCCATTCAAATGTATTCACTTCATCATTCCACATGATCAGGTGACAAGGTTCTTCCAGGTCGGTAAGAACATCTGTTTCAAATAATTCTTTAGTATGTGTGGATAATAATGCCATCAGGTGCAAAATTAATCAGAGATCAGAAATAAACAATTGCTTCATTTTAAAAAAGCAACTAAAGCGGTACAATAGTTGTCATACATGGGTTGCCAGAACAATAAAAGCGCATGAAATTCAGACTTCTACCCAAAAAAAAGAAAGCAGATACCAATGTTCCCAGGCGGGAGGCTATTGTGCTGTCGATCGATAGTAATAACCGTGGGCTTGATTTCCTGGTGGAATTGTTCAGAAAAATACGACCGTCTGATGTGAATGATAAAGAAGCAGCTGAACTTAAATTCAAGGCATTTCTTTTTCAGTTGCAGGAAGACCGCTCATTACTTTTTTCCAT
>JAACZX010000743.1 GCA_009996555.1 Chitinophagaceae bacterium
CTATAACTTCTTAAAAAATCAACATTGATCTGAGGTTTACCTGATTCGCCACGTTTTGTGGTAATGATGATAACACCATTTGCCGAACGTGAACCATATATAGCTGCAGAAGCTGCATCCTTCAGGATTTCCATTGACTGGATATCCTTTGGATTAATTGCATTGATGTTATTCATTGGCACACCATCAACAATGTAGAGTGGCCGAACACCTGCATCTGACAAAGTAGACATACCACGGATGGTAATATCCGCTTCTTCACCAGGAGCACCTGATGAACTCATTACACGCACACCCGGAGCGGCACCCTGGATTGCATCAAAAACAGAAATTGGCTGACGCTCTTCAATTGATTTTGCATTGATAGAACTGATGGCGCCTGTTACATCACGCTTACGCTGTGTACCATAACCAATAACCACAACTTCATTGAGGTTGTTAATGGTTTCAGCAAGCACAATGTCGAACGTTGTGTTTCCGGCCACAATCTGTTCTTTGCTGGTATAACCCACCAGCGAAAAAACCAGCACCGGACTGTTACCGGTAACCTCAATAGAAAACTGGCCCTGTTGATTGGTGGTTGTACCGGTTTTGTCGTCTCCCTTGAGCATAACACTTACGCCCTGCAGAGGAGAGCCCTTACTGTCTTTTACTGTACCGGATACTTTTTTGGATTGCGCATTTGCTGATAGTGCTGCAAACTGCAGAACGACAACCAGAAGCAGTAAACAACTTTTGTAAAAGTTGTTCCTACCAAGTGTGAACTTTGTACATTTTCCCATATAGCAGTTTAGTTTTAAAATGATCCAAAATAAATCGTTAACAATTTTGCGTTCTTCACTGAACGTCTTTGCATTTATTCGTCATGTCTGGCTTTGCGAATGATGCATTATTTTCCGATGCAAACTATAAAAACCCGACTAACCACCAACTCCTGTCATTAACTAAATAATAAGCTATTTTGACATCTTTTCTTCAGAGCATACTTAAGGCTTATTTCTTCGGCAGCAAACAGCAATCATTCATCATATTGTCATCAGATTATATTCGTGATTATTGTATTAAAATATCCGTTTTCATTTCTTTTGCTGTGTTAAACCATCATAAATTTCAGAGCCGGGCTGCTCTTTTTATCTGACATACGAAAGAGTCGTCAATCTATTTTTGATCTGCATATATTAACTGGCTAACGTTAACAGATGCATTTTTTGATTTAACAGCTGTGGCTGCCTTTTGTTCCGCCGTGGGTATTTTTATGTTTTTTATGGAAACACCGGATGCATCTTCGAAAAAAAGTACATGCCGCAAATCGGGCTGCTCATAGAGAAAACTGCAATCCATGATGGTCAATCCTTTTACATGTTTCGCCCAAAGACCAAAAGATGGCTGCACTTTTAAGTTTGATGCATTGTATTGCCCTACACCCAATTCAGGTGGTGCAGCTGCGGTATCTGAAACAGCATAGCCTCCTTTTACAAGTATATGCACATCAGTAAAAGAAATATTCCTGATATAACCGGTGTGTTCTCCGTTTGGTAAAGTAAAATTCAAGCCGCCCTGTACCTGGTTATCCTGTGGCAACGCATACCCTGCTACAATCGGGGTAACTCTTCTTTGCGTTCCGGAAAATGCCGACCAGCGTTTGCTTTTTTCACCATAAGAACTTCCTGCATATACTTCACTTACATCAATACCATTTATGATAATATTTTCTACAATACCGATGTTTACATTTTTAACAAGTAATTCATCACGTGTAACTCCATTCTCTTTAAACTGATACCTGCTTACTTCCGCACCAAGTATTCTTCCACGGTTAGATATGGAAATAAAAAAAGGTGCAAACGAACGCAACATTTTTGAACGGGAATGAATGCGGCCGGTATGACCGCAATTAAGATGAATATCCTTGATATGTGCACCGTCGTTGGTTGAAATAGAAAACCCTGCTTTGTTTGCACCAAGCACATAAATATTATCTACATGCACATCCATAATATCATCTGCAGTTTCTGAACCTATCTGAAACAAATTGCAGTTGGTATCGCCAATAATATTCCGCACCTCATAGTTACGGGCAGGACGGGTAAAACCCAGCGAACAATCAGAACCGGGCTTTACAATATCGTCAGAACTTACCCTGGAATAAATATTAAACACCGTAACATCGTTGCAACCCATAAAATCATAAATATCTCTTGCGTTTGATGACG
>JAACZX010000405.1 GCA_009996555.1 Chitinophagaceae bacterium
CGGTGTTTAATGATCTGCTGTACAGCTATCGTGAAGACCAGATCAATATTATTCATTTCAAAAACAAGAATGAGCGGAAGAGTTACCGCTTTAATTATCCTTCCAAACAATTTACATTTAACTGGTGAGCAGTATTAAAAAGCGTCGAGATAAATTTTAGCTGCCAGGAAAAGGATCATAAACATACACACCCACAGTGCGTAGTAATAAAATGTGGATTTTCGCTGGAAGCGGATATGCACTTTTGCATCAATGCTGTGCGGCTTCAGCTCCTGCTGTGTTATAGGGTTTAACCGCAGCATTTTTTTCATCCAACCTCTCATAATACTGTTGCTGCTGCGTTGTGCATATTTCATGTTCTGATTGTCGTAGCCTGCCATAAGTAATGCCCGCAGAGCATACAGCAATGCAAATAAAAACAATGCGCCATATAGCAGTAATGTCATCATCTGTTAGAATTGGATTGGGTTTATTCTCAGCTTGCCATTTGATTTTAATTCAATGGCAGGAGCCGGTACTTTAAAATACTGCAGCAAAAATAACGGAGCATTTACTGCCTGCACAGATCTGATGCGGTGCAGATCTGCATCCGGTGCAAAATAAAACTGCCGGCTGCGTGTAAACGAAGGTATTGCATTGCCTTTTATTTCTGTGGGGTTTTGTCGGGCTCCAATCATACCATCGGCACCCATGCCCACTGCTGCATTGAGCCACACAGGAAATCTGCTTTCTGTTTTCATGAACGATCGCAGGTTTACACTCAGCCAGTATGTTTGTCCATTATAATCTTTCATAAAACGTTCGGCCCATTTACTGCCCAGCTGTTTGGGATTGTATTTTGCATAAGGCGAAAAACTCGCTGAAAATTTCATGCCAATGCGTTGTTGCCCCCATCCAAACTGCTGCGCTGCAAACAATCCTGCTCCTGAAATATTTGCCAGCATATCACCACCAGAAAATCCCCAGTCACGGCTAAAGCCATCCATTACTTCAATAATACTCAGGAAAGCAAGCGATGATAATGCGCTGCCAACAATTGCCTGGTTAGGTTTTACGCCGCTCCACCGCAAAAGGTCGTGCTGCATTGTTGAAATATTATAGGCAGTGGCAGCATGGCCAAGCTTATCCATCTGTAACCATTCACGGTTATCGTTCAGAAAATGAAATTTGCTTTTCGGATATTTTTTGTACCACAGGAAATACAAACCAACAGATGTGAGAACAAACACCGCTGATTCTGTCCATACCACTTTGCGCAAACGATCGGGACGAAACTGGTCGCTTGGTGGCAGAAAATATTGTTGTGCACCTGATTGCTGAGCATGCATACAGATAACAAACAATAGTAAAACGATTTTTTTCCAGGTAGAAGCAGCGGGCATAGTACACTGCAAAATACGGAAGCCCGGTTAATTAGCGATGTTTCTGTACAGCAAATAATGGCAACTTAAAATGATGCATCCGGTGTTTGATTGTTAACTACAGAATACTACATTTGAATTTCTAAAAATAACTGTATGCAAGCAACGATTCAGGCTAATGTGCAAAAGTGGCTCGATGGAAATTTCGAGCAATCGGTGAAAGATGAAATTAAACAACTGCAGGAGAGCCATCCTGATGAACTGGCCGATTCGTTTTACCGTAACCTTGAATTCGGAACCGGCGGCTTGCGTGGTATTATGGGCATTGGTACCAACCGGATGAACAAGTACACCGTAGGTATGGCAACACAGGGCTATGCCAACTATCTCAATAAAAGTTTTGGACAAGGTAATGTAAAATGTGTGGTGGGGCACGACAGCCGCAATAACAGCCGGCTGTTTGCAGAAATTGTTGCCAATGTAATGGGCGCAAACGGTATTCAGGTTTATTTGTTTGAAGAACTGCGGCCAACACCGGAGTTAAGTTTTGCTATCCGTTATCTCGGTTGCCAGGGTGGTGTGGTTTGTACGGCATCGCACAATCCCAAAGAATACAATGGTTACAAAGCCTATTGGAATGATGGCGGACAATTGGTTCCTCCACACGATAAAAATGTAATTACTGAAGTAGATAAAATTGCAGGTGTTGATGATGTGAAATGGAGCGGTGGCGAAAGCAACATCACCTTGATCGGGAAAGAGATCGATGAAGCATACATGGAGATGATCCAGAGCCTCAGCGTTTATCCTGAAGTATGTAAAGCACAACACGATTTAAAAATTGTGTAC
>JAACZX010000744.1 GCA_009996555.1 Chitinophagaceae bacterium
CTGGACTGGAACAGGATAAACAAACAGGCAAAAAGGGTTAATAATGTTTTCATGTTGATCGGGGCGAAGATACTTATGTCTTTGGAAACACTTGTTAAGAGAAATAAAAACCCCGTTGTAAAAACAACGGGGGACCAAAACCAACTGCTATAAAACAAGCTATATGAAAGCTGTTACTGAATATTGATGGTCTTAACCGGCTGTTGTAAAACTGCGTTTAAAGCTTTGGTAGCTGAATTCACGACGAACTACTTTCACCTCGTCATTCTTCACTTCTTCTTTCTTTTCATAGCTGATTGTAAGTAAACCTTTGTCAACAGCTATTGTAAAATCTTCTTTGTTTCTACCCGGAGCATTCAGCTCAAGATGGTAAGCATCTTTTGTTTCAACGATGTTTGCTGCTGGCGAAAAGAGGTTGTTTACTGTTTTGCCAAATGCAGGCAACTCATTAAAAAGCTCATCAAAAATGTTGTTGAAATGTTTCTGAGCGGGGCTGTGCAATTTTACCATTGTCATAGTATTAAAGTTTTAATTGTTTTTGTTTTAATGACGTAAACAGATCATCAAACCATATTCCACCGGTAATTTGTGCGACTTCATTTCAGCATTCAGTGATTTTTAAAGACAAAAAGTCTGCTTTATTGCAATGAGTCTGTCAAAATTTCTTTTTCGGATGATTGAACTTTCAATTCCTGTAGCTTTGCATAAAATTTTAAATCAATTCAACTATGTATCCAGCAGAAATAGTATTACCCATGAAAGGGGAGATGACCGAAGGAGGATTTGAAGAATTATTATCACCAGATGCAGTTGATACTGCATTGGCACAAAAAGGTACAAGCCTTGTGTTTATTAATTCAGTTTGTGGTTGTGCTGCAGGTAGTGCAAGACCAGGTGTGTTAATGGCTGTAAGTAACAGCAGCAAACGTCCTGATCATTTGCTTACAAGCTTTGCAGGTTTTGATATTGATGCCGTGAAGAAGATCCGTGAGCATTTGCTGCCTTATCCTCCAAGTTCGCCGGCTATTGCATTATTTAAAGATGGTCAGTTGGTGCATATTATTGAGCGCCACAACATCGAAGGCCGTCCTGCGCAGATGATTGCACAAAACCTCATCAGTGCATTTGATGAGCATTGCAATTAATGCAGCAGAAAAATGTTTATCGTATCCCTCAACTTTTGTTGGGGGATTTTTTTTACAGGTTGAACAGGTATGCGATACTTATACCGATTGATAAAATGTTGCATTCTGTAATAAGTATGGCATACCTGTTTAGATATTGTATTTTTGCCACCGCTGTAAACTAAGCTATCGTTTCCTTCGGGAAGAGGAAAGTCCGGACAGCACAGAGCAACGCACCGGTGAAGAGCCGGGTCTTCGACTGAAACGTTGGAGAACAGAAAGTGCCACAGAAAATAACCGCCCGCTGCAAAGCAGGGTAAGGGTGAAAAAACAGGGTAAGAGCCTGCAGGTTATAACAGTAATGCTATAACGGGGTAAACCTTGCGTGCTGAAATGCCACATAAACCGTCGCCTGAGAACGGCTCGTTCGATGACGGAGGGTAGGCAGATTGATCCTTCAGCGTAAGTTGCTGGACAGATAAATGATAGCTCACGACAAAATCCGGCTTACAGGTTTACAGCTTTTTAAAAAACATCAGGCCCCGTTTCCGGGGCCTGACCTGTTTAAAAATAACGTTCTTCCATTATCCGTTTGTGATGAAGAAAGTGACCCAGTGTTACAAAACCCAATGCATTTACTGTAATTGAATTGTTGTTGGCTATGCCACTGGTGTTTAATTCTTTTGCAGAGAAACTGGTGAACAGAAATTCATTGCTTTTACGAACAGCCCTGAATTCATCGCTCAGCGATTGTAATGAACGTTTACTTACATCTACGATGGCAGCATATTCGTTCTCATCAAATCCGCTGAGGGGGGCAGCACTCTGGCGTGCAAACCACAATGCCCTGTGTGCAAAAATGCGTTCAGCATCAATCATGTGTTGAACAAGTTGCTTAACGGTCCATTTGCCTTCAGCATACGCATGATCTGCTTTTGCATCGGGGATGGAAGATAAAAATGAATCGAGCACAGCTGCCTGGTTTTTGAAGCCTATCTGCAGATCATCTTCAGGCACATTCATAACATAGTTGTGATAAAAGGGAGCGTAGTCGTTAGTGGTTGGTCTGGACATGATAAAAGGTT
>JAACZX010000745.1 GCA_009996555.1 Chitinophagaceae bacterium
TATAGGTGTTATGAATAGCATACACAACTACTTCAGTATCCCGTATTTCAAAAACAACAACGAAAGGGAATTTTTCAATTTTAACATCTCTCAGCACTTTTAAAGGGTCTTCTGCAATATATCCATAATGTTCGGGATGAGTTGAGAGTGCTGAAAAACAATCTTCAAGATTGTTTAAAAACCGTTCACCAAGCCCCTGTTGTTTTTCTTCATAGTAACGATAAGCTTCCAGTGCATCATGATGTGCGTGTCTGGTTACAATTACATGGAACAACATGTTATTGCTTTGTTTTTCTGATAGCCTTCAGTGATTCAGCGGCGGTATAACTTTCTTCTGGTTCCTGCAGATAGTTCTGTCTCCGCTGATGAAACAGCTCTATATCTTCTTGATTGTATGAGCGATTAATTTCATCTTCAAGTAAAGTATAAATAGCCTGTAGCTTTTGTTCATCAGCCGTTTCAATATACAGGTGTAATTTTTCCTTTAGTGAAAGTGAAGTAGCCATGAGCTTGTTTTTATAAAGTTAGCATTTTTACCAGCTATTTATGACGCAAACCTTCTGATCTGCGCAGTGCTATTACTAAAGATTAAAGTTTATTCAAAGGCTTTATAGATAAATGTTAGCCGGTACAAATGCTAAATAGACATTAACGATGCTGATTGCTCTAATGTCGAGCCCCGTTATTGGTAATACCAATTAAGGTAAGTTCTGTCGCTTTTTACGATTGTTGGAAAACAAAAGGCGACATATGTTTATATTTTCTGCAATAAAAAATCCGTGCAGCTTTCACCACACGGATTTCCATTATCAAGGTCAATTTATTTCTTACGCTGAGTTCCTTGCCGCATTAATAATACCAAAAGAACAACGGATGATCAGCTTTTCGTACGCTGCTTTGTTGCTTGCATTTTGCTGGTACGTTCACGCATTTGTATCGACAATTGCTCAACAGGATAAGTTTCCATCAGTTCTGTATTACCACTCAACAGTAATACATACTTTTTAGTGAGCTCATATTCGTTGTAGATCTTCTGCCATATCTCACCATACACAGGATGATCACGCAGGTATTCTGTTAACGGGAAGAAGCATTTTTTCATTGCCATCTCACAGTTGTCCATTAATGTTTTAATGAACAGTGAATTGTTGTACAGTTGTTTCACTTCATGGAAACGTCCCTGGTCGTCCAGTGTTTTTAGGGCGGTGCCTACACCGTAGTAGCCGGTTACATTCTGTTTCAACTGGCTCCATGCACCCACATAAGGAATAGCACGCAGGTCTTTTAATTCCAACCGTGCAGAACCGCCACGCTTTGCAGGGCGACTGGCAATATTTGTATCACTGTAATATTTCAGCGGACTTGTATCCACCAGGTATTGCATAAAGTAAGGATGCTTTTTCAATTCGCTGTATGCATCATAACTCTTGCCGGCTATTTCAACAATCAGGTCTTCCTCTTCGTTACTCAAGGTTACTTTGTTGGAAGAGAACAGATCGTTACTGATACCTGCATTCAGCAACTGTTCAATGTTGAACTGTGCAGAATCGGGCGTGCCGAAATTTGAACTTACAGTTTGTCCCTGTATTGTCAACTGTATTTCTTTGTTGGAAATATGTTTACCCATGGATGCGTAAAACTTATGTGTTTTACCACCACCACGTGCAGGTGGGCCACCACGGCCATCAAAGAACATCACATCAAATCCATATTCTTTTGAAATATTACTCAGCTCTTCTTTTGCTTTATAAATACCCCAGTTGGCCATGAGGTACCCTCCATCTTTTGTACCATCGCTGAAGCCAAGCATAATGGTTTGCTTGCGTCCACGACGGATCAGATGCTCTTTATATACCTCATGCGTATACAGTTGTTTCATTACAGCAGGAGCGCTTTGCAGATCTTCAATTGTTTCAAACAAAGGAACAATATCCAGGTTGAGTTCATCTTTATCCCATCCGCTCAGCATGAGTAACTGAAAAACTTCCATTACATTTTCTGCACTGGTACATTGGCTGATGATGTAACGACTGCAGCCATCGGTTCCGTTCTGCTGCTGAATCACTTTGATGTTCTTCATTACATCCAGCGTTTCTTTCACCAGTTCATCAGCAGCTTTGTTTTCTGCATCTGTTTTGTAACCCGGTAAATAGTTGAACCCGGTATCAGGTTCATTGGCAGCAATCGCT
>JAACZX010000746.1 GCA_009996555.1 Chitinophagaceae bacterium
CCGGTTGTTATGCGCAATTAAAACCAAAAGAAATTGCTGAGATTCCCGGTGTTGATCTGGTGTTAGGTGCTGCAGAAAAATTCAATATTGTTTCGCACATTAAAGAGCTGGCGAAAGGCGATAGTGCAAAGATCAGCAGTTGCGAAATTGAAGATGTAAGTGGTTTCAATGCTTCTTATTCCATTAACGATCGTACACGTACATTTTTAAAAGTACAGGACGGCTGCGATTATACCTGTTCGTTCTGCACCATTCCGCAGGCACGTGGTAAAAGCAGAAGTGATAACGTGGCGAATGTAATTGCCAATGCAAAAGAAATTGCAGCAGGTGGCAGTAAAGAAATTGTGTTGACCGGTGTGAACCTTGGTGATTTTGGTAAGGGTGCTGATGGCAATGGTTCGCTTTCCATTTATAACCGTGAAGAAAATTTCTTTGATCTTATTCAGCAGTTAGATGAAGTGGATGGTATTGAACGTTACCGCATTTCTTCTATTGAACCAAACCTGCTTACTAACGAGATCATTGAATTTGTAAGTAAGAGCAAAAAGTTCATGCCGCATTTTCATATTCCGTTGCAAAGCGGAAGTAATACAGTGCTGGGTATGATGCGCCGGCGTTACAAACGTGAACTCTATGCCGAACGAGTTGCGCTCATTAAAGAGCTGATGCCGCATTGCTGCATTGGTGTGGATGTGATCGTTGGTTTCCCCGGTGAAACCGATGAACTGTTTAAGGAAACATTTGAGTTCCTACATTCACTCGATGTATCGTACCTGCATGTGTTCACTTATTCCGAACGTGATAACACTCACGCCTTAACACTCGATCCTGTTGTGCCGATGACCACACGCTACGAACGCAATAAAACACTCCGCAATCTTTCTTACATGAAGATGCAATACTTTACTGAGCAACATGCTGGTGAAACAAGACCGGTATTGTTTGAAGGACATAGCAAGAATGAGATGATGGAAGGTTATACTGACAATTACATTAAGATCACAACGCCTTACAAAGAAGAATGGGTGAATGAGATTGTAGATTGGAAGATTTGAGGCTTATTCGTTAGCAACGTCTATTTGTATTCTTCCGGTTTAAATACGATTCGAAACAAATAATTTCCCAACGTGTCACTATAATTAAATTCGAGTGTCGCATTAATATCTTTAAACATTCTCCCCTCAGGATTTGTTCTAACCATGTTTAAAGTTGTAATGCGTAATGACTTTTCAAATTCACGAATGTCATATTTCGAAGTATCATACTTTAATGTATAATTATACCTAAAAGTTGAAGGGGGAAAAGCGACAGTATTCTTAAGTTTCAAAATACTATCAACTTGCATAGGACACATTTTATTGACAGTAGTAGAGACTCCTTTTAAAAATTCAAACCTAGATTTTGGCTTTGAATTACAATCAATAAAAATAAATAACACAAAGATTTTAAAAAACATTTTCATAAGTCTTCAACAATTCCTACTTCAACAATTCCTCCACATTCCGCTGTAAAATCGCTTCCAGTTTTAACTCCACTTCCTTCTCATTCACCATCAAATCCTTCAGCGTTAATTTATTCAGGAGATTATCGAGTGTGTACTGAATCATTTTCCATAATGAACGTGTGCTGCAATCAACTGAGTTGGTACACAAACGTCCAAGCCCTGTGTGTGCATCGCAAAACTGCTGATCGAACAACGTACCGCCCAACGCTTTCAACACATCATTGATGACAATCTGTTCAGCAGTTTTCGCCAACACATAACCACCTTTGTAACCGGGTGTACTGTTGATAAACCCTTCCATGCGCAAGGTGCGACAGATCTTTGCCACATGTGGTTCCGTCAGCTTTTCCGCTTCACTCAACTGCGGAATACTCAACCCTTCAACGGGATTAGCCGATGCAATGCGGATGAGAATCCTGATACCGTATTCTTCTGATGAAGTAATTTTCATGCTTTTGATTTTACCACGGAGACACAGAGAACAGGGAGTTATCTGACGTCTATATGTTTGGTTTTAAAGATGAATTCGAAGTGTGTTTAAGAATCTTTTTATAACCACGCTGCTTCTCTGTATCTCTGCGCCTCTGTGGTTACTACTTTATTCTTGTGTTGCTAATGGATCTACCTGGTATAAATTTTTGAAATAAGTTCTTAACTCTTCACGCTCTGCTTCTGTTGATTG
>JAACZX010000747.1 GCA_009996555.1 Chitinophagaceae bacterium
AAGATTACTCTTCAACAGCTGAGCCGTAAGGTTGGTATCAATGAGTTCAAATTAAAGAAGGGTTTTAAACAATTGTTTGGTGATACTGTTTTTGGTTACCGGCATACTGTGCGTATGGAGAGGGCAAAAGAAATCATCCTTGAAACGAAACTTGAATTCTCAGACATTGCTTTTATGACGGGATTTGAGCATGCTGAGAATTTCCATAAAGCGTTTAAGAAATACCACGGCTATACCGCCGTGGAGTTGAGGAAATACGGGAAGGTGAAGGAATAAATAATTAGTCGAGTTTAATAAATTGAACACCTATGCCACCATAAAAATGTGTTGGAGCAATATCGAATTCTTTTGACCTGTAAAGAATTTCCAAATAGACAAGGGTTTTACGATTCATTGTTTTGCCCTTAGTCTTATCAGGGAAGTATGAAAAATAAGCTTTGCCGCCAACGTCAAAAACAAATTGATTTATTCTTGATCTCGGTATTTTATAAATACTGTTATCCCTAAATGGCAAACCCATTAATAGCGTGTTGTGATTTACATGATAGAATTTTCCATAAACTTCAAAGTGGAATTTTTTCTCTTTCTTCAATGAGACGGAATCATAACTTCTAGCTTTTTGTATTTTATTATCGCCCCTTTTTGCAACTTGATTACTATTCATCGTTAAAGTAAATGGTTGTTTCCTAACAGTTAAATTTGAAAAAGCAATTTTCAAACCTTGATTTAAAAAAAGATTGCCAAGTGTAATATGAGGAGTTACGATTACATATTGAGATGAAGAATCTTTTTGCCAGAGTTCATATGAAGCAGAAAGATTGTAGGTGTAAATAAACCTGCCACCATTACCAATTTGATTGTGCCAGCCTTTTACTTCAGCACTATTCGTTAGATACTCATGTAAGAAATTTTGCACTTTTCCAGGTCCCTGAGTGCCGATTTTTCCAAGAAAGAGATCAGAAATAATAATCAGGCCTTTAGGGATCTTATTTTTCTTAAAGGGGTTGTCGAAAATTGCTATTCTTTTACGACCAATACCTATTAAAGACGAATAGGGTCTTTGATCCCTAACTGGATCTGTCTCGCCAAATGCATCTCTGTTAGGTGTATAACCCATACCCTGAATGTAAATATAGGGTCATCCCTGTTCATAAAAAAAGGAAAGATCCCTTTTGCTAAGTAATCGGTATAGAATTCAAATTTGAATCCACCTGTGTAATCTTTGTCTTCATTTTTCAGATTCAAGATTTTTGCAAAAACATCATTCTCGGCCTGAAAAGAAAATCCTCTGATGATTTTTCTTTTGATAGATGCGTATTGAGGATTGTTGGTGGTTTCATTAGTTGTTGTTCTTCTTGTTGGATAATCGCCGTTTCGAGTTGTATCATTTTGAGAATAGCCCGTGTAAAAGAGTAGCAGCACGCATAAAAAACTGAGAATAATCTTTTTCATTTGAATTGCAGTTTATTGGTTTGGGTTGATGTTGTTAAATAATGTTTGATCTTCAGATATGCTTTCATTTCTTTTGAAAGTGTGATCGTTGAGACTCGAGAACACTCTTGTCATGTGATTAAAGATGCTTTTGTCTTCTTCGTTTCCTCCAATTAGAAGACCTACTACATCATTTGAATTTTCTTCTAAAAGAACAGCACCTGAATCGCCTCCAGCTGACATATTATTTGTGAGAATCTGGTTGTAAAAAATAGCTGTGCCGCCGGGGTATCCACTGATACGTGCAGTAGCATTCACCGAATGTATTCTACCGGTTGTTACTTCCGTAGAGCGTCCGCACTTTATAACACGCATACCTTCTGTAGGTCTTATTATATTTCTAGTTCTGCCCAAATGCATAACCCCCGGCCGACTATCAATATCAATATTTAATTGAGCAAATGCAACATCTACCTGATCGGTCAGCCTATATGAATGAAGCCTTGCGATTTTGCAATTAGCAACATTACCATTGTCCAAGATGCCGGGCTGTACAATATCGTCATTGATTTGGCCGTGGCGCCCACATAATACATGCCAGCAAGAGATAAGAAAAAGTCCGGGTTCATCATTCAACTTGATGATCTCGCCAAGTGTGCCGGCATCATCGTATCGGGAATTACCAATACTTAATCCACCAGCGATGGGTCTTGTTCTATCCCTCATGTTATGCGAAGAGAAAGCTTTCGTTTC
>JAACZX010000406.1 GCA_009996555.1 Chitinophagaceae bacterium
GTTGCATTGTTGCCCGGCTCTCCTGTTACAGTAGAGGGTAATTGCCAAACATATTCAGGTGTTGACAGTTTATTGTTATCGTCTGTTAACTGCACATAAGTTTGGTTCTTTACTTCTTTGCCATCTTTATCTTTTGCAACGGCTTCAATTAAATACCAACCAGCTTTTAATTGCTTATTGTCAATTGCCCATTGCCCGTTTTCTGCGGAGCTGTCTTTTTTCTCAAACACTTTCTCGCCACGTTCCCAGGTTGCTTTATCGGTTTCATTGTTGTATTCATCGTTGGGGAAGTCTGCACGATAATCTTTTTCATTCATGATGAATTGGTCTGGAGTTTCCCAATAGCGGTTACGGATAAGACGATCTGGCGCTTTCAGTTTATACATGCTTACCGTAACAACGCTCTTCACAAATTCATTCATCATGTTTTGTGTGCGGATGTTGACGCTGTTGAATTGTGAAGCCTGTTGTAATTCACCTTTCGGTAAACTGATCTGCAACTGCAATGCACTGTAACCAATACTAATGATGGTTTCACCGCTTCTTGTTTCACCATTCAGATCAGTAATATCTGCAATCACTTTATAGTCGAAAACCGGCTCCAGTTCTTTACGCACCTGTTTATCCGGCACGGCATTGAATTTAATTTCAAAACTGCCATCTGCTTTTGTTGTTGCTTCACCATGTGCAATTTCCTGGGCATTCATTTGCGGCCAACCCCATTTCCAGCTAAGCCATGGATAAAGTAATCGTGGCTCACGCACTACACGGTATTTTACTTTTGCACCATCAATATTATTTCCGGCATACGCTTTTGCATTACCCGTAACAGTGATCTTATCATTCACACGGAAGCTTTCTTTGATCGGCTGGTATTCCACAAAAAACTTCGGACGCTTATATTCTTCCACAGAAAAATAAACCATGTTATTGGTTGCAGATTCCTGCAAACGGTATTGACCGGTAACACGACCAACCGGCAACACAAATTTTCCGGCATACGAACCAAATTCGTTTGTGGTGAGTATTACAGAATCAATTTTCTGGTAATTGGCATCGTATAAATAAATAGTCGTAGAAAGATCAGTTACAGTTTTTGGCTGTCCTGTTTCTGCATTTTTTGCTGTTACAATTCCTTTGAAGTAGATCGTTTGCCCGGGACGATAAATAGAACGATCCGTAAAGAAGAAGGTACGTCTTGTTTTTGCTTCATCGTTGTTTGCAGGTTTATCTTCATACACATAACTATAGGCAGCATCATCTAAAAAGAGATGATCTTTTTCATAGCTGATCTCAAGTGTGCGGCTGTGGCGGTTTTCACCCTTGTTGATTGCAGTGAACCAGCCATTCGCATCGGTGCTGTAATTACCAACTTTGTTATTGACTGTTTTCCGTTGGTTGTAATCATAATAACGTTCCCAAACAGTAACCGCTGCTTTTTGTAATGGCTGACCGCTTTCCCTGTTTACAACAATAAAATTATTGCTGGCATGCATCCATGCAATGGCGCTCACATGCAGGAATTGAACAGCCAGTACATTTTTTGAAAGTGTAAACTGTTCATCGGCGCTTGTGAGTAACAGGTAGGTACCCACAGGCAATGCCGGTACTTTTATTTCAACAGTATGTGTTTGCAGATCTTCTGCTGCAGGAAGGTTGTATGAAAAACTGTTAACAGGTTTTAATGCTGTTAACTTTTTCCAGTAAGCATCTTCCCACCTGTTCTCATCCATGTTTTCCCATGTTGTACGGTCAATGGCCACTACACGGAAATAGGCTTTCTTAACGTTTCTGTATTGCACAAGCGAACGGAACGGTTTGCCCGGCAGATTCACTTTTTCTGATGTAAGCGAAAGTTGTTTGCTTTCTATTTCCTGTAAAAGATTCTGACAGTTTGCCCTTCCTTCACTGATGGCAGTTTGCGCAATTATTTTTTTACAAAGTTCTGCTGCCTTCTGATAATAGAAACGGGGATTCAGTTCATCATTTACTTTATGTTTTTTAAAATCATAAGCAGCTGCATAATCTGCATAATCTCTTGCAAGCAGGTAAGCTGCCTGTGCAGATACAGGTTGGTAGTTGTATTGGCTCAGCAAATGAGTGAGTGCCATACGGTACAACTCTGTTTTGTTTTCCATGCTGGCATAGCGGTGCACAAATTGTAAACGTT
>JAACZX010000475.1 GCA_009996555.1 Chitinophagaceae bacterium
TTATGCACAACAGGCATACGCTTTTTATAAAGATGATGAGGGCCTGGCAGGCATTGGATTGTATAACTACAGGTATAATGAATTTGCCTATACACCCTTTGAGCCGTTAACAGACGGTTACGATAATTATTTTATGCAGGTGCCCTGTTCCTGCGGCCAGTTGTGGACAAGGCAGCAATGGCAATTGTTCAAAACATACCTGGCAAATGAAAAAACAGAAGAAGCAGAGCCCTCTGTTTTTATGCCGAAAGAGGCCTTGCGATGGCCGGTAAAAACATCGTGGAAACGCAGTTTTTTTAAATATATGGTTGAAACGGATAAGTTTTTTGTTTATCCAAGAGTGAGCCTCACTACCAATTTTGGCGATGCCGGGCAACATTATGCCGATTCGGTTTACATCTGGCAAACGCCTTTGCTATACAGCAAAAAAGAATACCTGTTTTCAAACTTAAACAAGTCCGTTTCTTTATATGATGCATTCTTTGAATTGCATACACAGGGTTATCACCGGATAACAAATACCAGCCTATCGGTAAGTTTTGACCTGAACGGTACAAAACCACTTGAAAAAATACAAACAGAATACCTGGTTTCCTGTAAACAATGTAACCGGCCGCAAACCCTTTACCTGCCTGCATTGTATCCTTATGAGTGTAATATAATCAGCGCCGTAACCACCGCTGATGCTGAGGCGGCAGGTTTTTCATTTGGAAAAACAGAAAACTTTACAACCACACAGTTATTTGAACGGTTAAATGTGGATGTAAGGCGTGTTTTTTTTCATACCGGCTATATCATTGATGCTGCAAAAAAAGAAGTGTACCACACCCTGCCTTACCGGCTGGGTATGCTGGCGTTATGGCCAAAACATTTTGTGCAACGAGTTATTACTAAAATAAGATCGCTGGCCGGTAAAACAACAAACAGCTTTTTATAGTTTACCCATCGCATCCACCTGATTTTGCCCAGGATTTCAGTTATTGTTCCCGTATACAATGCTGCTGCATACATTGAGCAGTGCATCCATTCTGTATTAAACCAAACCATGAAGGATGTTGAGGTAATTGCTGTAAATGATGGTTCTACAGACAACAGCGCAGCATTGCTTGATGCAATGGCTGCAGCCAATTGCCGTTTACGGGTGTTTCATAGCAGCAATAAAGGTGTAAGTGCCACTCGCAATTTCGGGATGCAGCAAGCGCAGGGTGAATGGATCGGGTTTGCTGATGCCGATGATTTTATGGCACCTGCAATGCTTGAGGAACTGTACAATGCAGTTGTTATGAATGGTTGCAATTGGGCCATTTGTAATGTGCAGGTGCAAAATGAGCAGGGAGCTGTTCGCACAAGATTAAAAATTGCGGATGCAGTGATTGATGCAGCAGCTGATCGCCCTGCGTTTGTACACAGCCTTATGCGTTTTCAGTACGATAATGCAAACTGGAACAAACTGTTCAATGCTGCCATCCTGCAAAAAGAAGGGTTGCAGTTCAATACTGCTATGCATCTTTGGGAAGATCTGTTGTTTAACCTCCAGTACCTGCATTTTGCCGGCAAGGTTGCAACCATTGCAAAACCACTGTATCATTACCGTATTCTATCCCAATCCATTCAGTCGGGTAGTTTTGTAAAAAAAACAGAGCAGTTTAATTGTTTGTACAACTCTTACCTGCAATTTACCCGGAGTTATGCTGCACAGGCAGAAGGCACAGCTTTTCAAACCGAGATGTCCCGCATTGTATACAATCAGTTGCTGTATGAGGCAGAAGTAAATGTGCTGAGTCATCATCGGTTTTTTCTGAAAGCGGCCGTCAGTTACAGGAAATATTTGCAGCAATTTGTACCTGCTGTATTTACCTACAGCCCGGCTGAACGCAGGGGCCTGCGTGGTATAAAAAAACAATTGCTGCACAAACAGTATTACACACTCTTTGCACTAACAGTTGCCGTAAAGCCATGGCTAAAAAAGCCTTATTTGTTAATACGCAGGTTGCTAAAAAAATAAGTTGCAAAAGGATACAGCGTATGGAAACCATTAAAGTAAATTTTGATTATTTCTGGAACGATTTTGACCCGGCCGATAACTATTTTACCCGGATACTTTCTAAAAAGTACAAAGTAGAGTTGAGTGACAAGCCTGATCTTTTTTTCTTTACCAATACTTATGGCGGCAGTAAAAAAGAATACCTGAAACACAAGTGTCACCGGGTTTTTCTTGGGTGGGAAAATATGAGAGCCAACTGGAATATTTGCGATTATGTTCTCGACTCTGATTTTTACAGCAACAACCCACGGCACAAGCGCTGGCCCATCTGGGCATCGTGGAATAACAGCCGCATACTGCAGCCAAAACAGCCCGAGGCATACATGCAAAAGAAAAAGTTTGCCTGCATGGTTGTATCAAACCCACACGCAAAAGAGCGCATTGCTTTTTTTCATGCACTTTCAAACTATAAACAGGTCGATTCAGGTGGCAGGTATTTGAACAATGTGGGTGGCCCTGTAGCCAATAAACGTGATTTTATACGTGACTATAAATTTGTGATCTCCTTCGAAAATTCATTGTACCCGGGTTAGACAACCGAAAAGATCATTGAACCCATGCTGGAAAGCTGCATCCCCGTTTATTGGGGTAATCCCGAGGTGGGCAAAGATTTTAACAGCAACAGTTTTATACAGGTGAACCGGTATGCAAACTACGAGGCAGCTATTGAACGTATTATTGAACTTGACAAAAACGAAGACCAATACCTGCAAATGGCCATGCAGCCATGTTTTCAAGATAACCAGTTGCCGCAAGAGTTCAGCAACGAAAGCCTGGAGGCTTTTTTCGATTTTGTTGTGAGCGATATGAAAACAAAGCCACCTGTGGCTGCATCAACAGTAAAAGCCAGCCTGCATAAATTACAACTGTTCAAAGGAAAAATTCAAAACTCAATCTATCACAGGTTGGGCATTCATACAGGATTCAGGTAAAAGATTTTAATTAAGACGGGGATAGATGGGTATACTAAGACTTTTACTAGCACTTTCTGTTGTAGCCGTTCACTGTGGGTCATTCTGGAATTTGAAACTTGTTGAAGCTCAAATTGCAGTTCAGTCTTTTTATATAATCTCTGGATTTTACATGACACTAATACTGAATGAAAAATATTCTAAAGGCTATAAATCATTTAAGCTATTTATTACAAACAGAGTTCTTAGATTGTATCCTATTTATTGGGTTGTTTTGATTGCTACAGTTTTAACATATGTCGCTATAGGATTTGCCAGCAACTGGACTTCTAGTACAAAGTTTGACTTTTATACTTCTGTTGCATTCAATGTAAAAACGTATGCGTTACTGATCTTCTCAAATCTTTTCATAATAGGTCAAGATTTGATAATGTTTTTAGGAGTTGTTCCTGATTCTGGAAAGTTGTATTTTTTAGCTGATTTTTCGAAATCATCCCCCCCGGTATATAATTTTTTATTTATTGAGCAGGCATGGACACTAGGCCTTGAAATTATGTTCTATCTAGCGGCTCCATTTATCGTTCGAAGAAAATTGAAAACGGTTGGTTTATTGATATTGTTATCAATATTTACAAGACTAATTATCTATAATCACTTTGGCTTAAATAATGACCCATGGACATATCGGTTTTTTCCGAATGAGTTATGCTTTTTTCTATTAGGTACTGTTTCATACCATATTTATAAAAGGCTTCAACATTTAACAATACCCAAAAAGATGTTTGTTAGCGTTTTTATTTTTGTAATACTCATTACTGTTTTTTACCAATTTTTCCCTGGAGTCACTATTGGGTTTTTACCATTTACATTAAAGGAGATTTTCTACTTCTGTTTAGTTGCGTTGTCTATTCCTTTTCTTTTCATCCTTTTTAAAAATAATCGATTCGATAATGAAGTAGGGGATTTGTCTTACCCCGTATATATATCACATATTCTGGTATTTATGATTCTAAAAAAAGTTTTTGGAGATTCTTTTGACCACGGGTGGATAGTAGCTGTATTAACAATAGTATTTTCATTCGGCTTGAATCTAATTATTTCAAAACCTATAGACCGATATAGACAATTAAGGGTAGCAAAATTCAAAACTTCATACAATAAAAGTAAGTATGACCTATTTTTCACAATACGAACAAGATAAGTTTTTAAATACTGTAGTGTTTAACAATAAAACGGGCGGCGTTTTTATTGATATTGGAGCACACGACGGAATTACCTTCAGTAATTCATTTTTTTTTGAAAATGAAAAAAAATATTCAGGTTTTTGCGTTGAGCCAAATCCAATTGTTTTTGAAAGGTTAAATGCAAACCGAGTGTCAAATAAATTAAATGCATGTATAGGCACAAGTGTCGGGAAAGCAAAATTTTTGGCGGTGTCTGGGTATGGAGAAATGCTAAGCGGTTTACTTGACTTTTATACAAGTGAACACCTTGAAAGAGTTGACCTGATAATTAAAGAAAATGGAGGGGAAAAGAAAATTATTGAGGTGGATGTAGTTACGTTTGATTTTCTGTCAGAAAAAATTAATGGCGAGGTCGATTTCTGTAGTATCGACACAGAAGGCAATGAACTTTCAATTTTGACCACGCTGAATTTTAACAATATTAGTATTAAGTGTTTTACCATTGAAAATAATTACAATGACACAAGAATTGTTAAGCTATTGGAAGATAATGGCTATATTAAAATTTACAATCTTGGTTGCGATCAGGTTTTTGTAAAAAATGAGCTTTTCAATTACTCAATGAAGATGAGAATGTATAAGTTTAAAGTTTTGGGGAAGTTAAAGCGATTGCTTAAAAAGTAATCTCTTGACAGGAGTAGTAGCTTTTTTTAAAACAAAACAAAATGATTGAAAATCCAAACGTTTCGATCCTGATGACGGCCTATAACCGGGAGCAGTACATTGCCGGTGCCATTGAAAGTGTGCTGGCATCAACCTATACAAATTTTGAATTGATCATTGTTGACGATGGTTCTAAAGACAATACCGTAAATATTGCACAAACCTACGCTGCCAAAGATGCCCGTATAAAAGTATTTGTGAATGAGCAAAACCTGGGCGATTATCCAAACCGCAACAAAGCTGCATCGTATGCAACAGGTACATATCTCAAATATCTTGATGCGGACGATGAGATGACGTATTATGGGTTGGATGTACTGGTAAATTATATGGAACGCTTTCCAGAAGCAGGTTTTGGTCTGGCATCAAAGCCGGAAGATGAACGTCCATTCCCGATACTGATCACTGCCAGGGAGGCTTACCTGGAACATTTTTATGGGTACGGGCATTTTCATCGTTCACCAGGTTCGGCCATTATACGTCGTTCAGCTTTTGAGGAGTGCGGTGGTTTTTCGGGTAAGCGCTTTGTGGGTGATTATGAGCTGTGGTTTAAACTTGCACGTTATTACTCTATGGTTAAACTGCCATTTGAAACTTATTGGAACCGACTACATGCAATGCAGGAGTCGAAGCATGAATCGGTCAATAAGGATGCCGTTTTGCTGCGTAAAACTGTGCTGGAAGATGCGCTGCAGCATCCCGACTGCCCGTTAACAAAAGAAGAAATTCAACAGGTGCGTGCTATGGTAAAGAAGCAGGCAGTAAAAAGCCGTGTACTTCATTTTATAAGCCGGGTTGCAAAAAAAGCAGGGCTTTGATCTTATTGTTAAAAAGTGGTTATTAATTGAAAAAAATGAGTGAACAGTTTCCTGATAAAACAAATTACCGCCAGTGCAGTATTAGTGTAATGGATACCATCAATGATCCTGATATTGTGTTTGATGAAAAGGGGATCAGTAACTATTATTACGAGTATAAAAAAGCAGAAGCCGAGAAAGTGATCAAGGGCGATGCGGGCAGGCAAAAACTGGAAGCAATTGCTGCAGAAATAAAGCAGGCCGGCAGCAATGCACAGTATGACTGTATCATGGGGTTAAGCGGTGGGGTAGACAGTACCTATGTTGCCCTGCTTGCAAAACAACTTGGGTTAAGACCCCTTGCTGTTCATTTCGATAATGGCTGGAACTCGGAGTTGTCGGTCATGAATATTGAAAATATTGTAAACCGTCTTGGGTTCGATCTGTTTACTTATGTTATTAACTGGGATGAGTTTAAAGATCTGCAGATATCTTACCTGAAAGCATCGGTTATTGATATAGAAGCCATCACTGATCATGCAATTTTTGCAACCTTGTACCGGCTGGCCGGCGAGCGTAATATCAAATACATTTTAAGCGGCACTAATGTGCAAACCGAAAATACGTTGCCGAAATCATGGATCTATTCCAAAACAGATCACATCAATATCAAATCTATCCATAAAGTTTTCGGCAGTGTGCCGTTAAAAACCTTTCCGTTTATGGATGCCAAGGTGAAACGGTATTACCAGAAAGTAAAAGGAGTCCGCAGTATATCCGTATTGAATTATGTTGATTACAACAAAGCCAATGTAAAAGCTGCCATACAGGAAGAGTTAGGGTGGCGTGATTACGGAGGTAAACATTATGAAAGCATCTGGACAAGATTTTACCAAGGGTATATTTTGCCTGTAAAATTCGGGATCGATAAACGTAAGGCACACTTGAGCGATCTTATTTTCAGTGAACAGATCACAAAAGAAGAAGCGCTGGCCGAATTGCAAAATCCTATTTATGAAGCTGCCCAGCAGCAAACCGATTATGCATTTGTGCTGAAAAAACTTGGCTTTACAGATGATGAGTTTAATGACATCATGAAACAGCCAAGGTGCAGTCATTATGAGTTTGATTATGAAAAGCCAATTGATGAACGTTATCCTTTATTAAAGCCTGTAAAATTTATTTACAGAAAATTGTTTCCGGTAAAAAAATAAGCACTGGTTGCTGTAAAGTACACCGGAGATATTATATGTAAGCTTCATGATCGCAATTATTAACTACGGACTTGGTAACCTCACTTCAATTCTCAATATGTGTAAACGTGTGGGAGCAGAAGCTGTTATTACTTCTGATGAGGCAGAGATAAGACAGGCCGGTAAACTGATATTGCCGGGTGTTGGACATTTTAAAAAGGGAATGGATAATCTGCACAATTTTGGTTTGCAGGCATTGCTTAATGAGGTGGTGCTTCAGGAAAAAAAACCAGTTCTTGGTATTTGCCTGGGTGCACAACTGATGACCATGCATAGTGAAGAAGGCGATGTAGACGGGTTGCAATGGATCAATGCACAAACAATACGATTTAAACAAGAGCAGTTACAGGGGTTAAAGGTGCCGCATATGGGCTGGAGTGAAATTATGATCAAAGATGATAATCCTTTATGGCATGCATTACCGGAAGAGCCACGTTTTTATCATGTGCATAGTTATCATTTTTTGTTCAGGGATCTGCAGAATGTAAGCGCTACAGTAAAATATGGCTACGAGTTTGTTACAGCTTTTCGTGCAGGCAATATTTATGGTACTCAGTTCCATCCTGAAAAGAGCCATAAGTTTGGAATGAAAGTGTTGGAAAATTTTACAAAACTGTTATAATGGGTCGTGTAAGGATCATACCAGTGTTGTTGTTAAGTAAAAATGGCTTATATAAAACAGTAAAGTTTCAGAAAGCTCAATACGTGGGCGATCCTGTTAACGCTGTTAAAATATTTAATGAAAAAGAAGCAGATGAATTAGTGTTGCTCGATTATACGGCCTCTAAAGAAAAGCGGCCGATCGATCACAAAAAAATTGCGGAGATAGCCGGTGAGGCCTTTATGCCCATGGCTTATGGTGGAGCCATTCAAACATTTGAAGATGCAAAACGGGTGTTTGATGGCGGATTTGAAAAAGTAGTGCTCAACTCTGTTTTATTCAGCAACCTGTTGCTGGTAAAAGAAATAGCAGACGTTTATGGAGCGCAGGCGGTGGTGGGTTCTTTTGATGTTAAAAAAAATCTTTTTGGTGCATACAAAGTATATGCTGGTTCAGGCACAAAATCTACGGGAAAAGATCCTGTAGAGTGGGCGAAAGAACTGGAGCAGGCAGGTGTGGGAGAGATCATGGTCAATGCCATAGATAAAGACGGTACATGGGAAGGCTATGATGAGCATTTGATCTCGAAAGTGGCCAATGCAGTTTCTGTCCCAGTAATTGCTTGTGGCGGGGCTGGCAATACAGCCGATTTTGCAAAAGCAGTAAAGGCAGGTGCTTCGGCAGTGGCAGCAGGCAGCTTGTTTGTTTACCAGAAAAAAGGGATGGGTGTACTCATCAATTTTCCAACGAATTTTAAATTAGAGAATACGAACTAATGAGTGAGAAAATCAAATTCGCTATTATTGGCTGCGGACGGATAGCACAACGACATGCAGAACATATTCAGAACAATGGGCAGTTAGTGGCTGTTTGTGATATTGTTGAAGACAAGGCCACTACACTTGCTGCAAAGTATAATGCAAAGGCATACACAAAGGTTGATGAAATGTTGCAGACACATAAAGACATTACTGTAGTGAGTATTTGTTCGCCCAATGGCCTGCATTGTGAACATAGTATTGCAGCCTTACGTAGTGGCTTCCATGTGTTATGTGAAAAGCCAATGGCACTTACAGTACAGGATTGTGGCGAAATGATCAAGGAAGCGGAAAAAGCAAACCGCCGGTTATTTATCGTCAAACAAAACAGGTTTAACCCTCCTGTTGCAGCAGTTAAAAAATTAATTGATGAAGGAAAGCTTGGCACTATCTATAGTATACAGCTGAACTGTTTCTGGAACCGCAATAATGAGTATTACCATCATTCATGGAAAGGAACAAAGGCATTGGACGGGGGTACATTATTTACTCAGTTCAGTCATTTTGTTGATTTGCTTTATTGGATGGTGGGCGACGTAAAGGAAGTAACTGCGTTTACTGGCAATTATCATCACAAGGGTATCATTGAATTTGAAGACACAGGTTCGGTTAATCTGCGTTTTTACAATGGAGCTATTGGCACCATCAATTATTCCGTAAACAGTTTTGATAAGAACATGGAAGGTTCGTTGACCATTTTTGCTGAAAAGGGGACCATTAAAATAGGTGGTCAATACCTGAATGAACTGGAGTATCAAAGCCTGGATGGTTATGAAATAAAAGACCTGCCACCCGGAAATCCTCCTAACAGTTATGGAAAATACTTTGGATCAATGAGCAATCATGATAAGGTATATGCCAATGTGGTGGAGGTATTGCATAACGGGGGTATTATTGCCACCAATGGCTTCGAGGGGTTAAAAACTGTAGAGATCATTGACAAAATTTACACATCAGCTATTAATGTAACTCCACAATCGTAACACATGAATCAGCCAGCAATTTTTGAAAGCCACATAAAAAACGATGTGCAGTTTGGTGAAGAAGTAAAAGTAGTATTGCCGGTTAATTTATATGGCTGCACAATTGGCAGCAGGTGTTTTATTGGTCCTTTTGTGGAAATTCAGAAAGATGTGCAGGTAGGTGATGGCACAAAAGTGCAGAGCCATAGTTTTATCTGCTCACTTGTTACAATAGGCAAGTCTTGTTTTATAGGGCATGGTGTTATGTTTATCAATGACCTGTTCAATAATGGCGGCCCGGCAGGTGGCGATAAGAGTAAATGGAAGCATACAGTGATAGGCGATCATGTGTCTATCGGCAGCAACGCCACTATTTTGCCGGTAACTGTTTGTGACCATGTAGTGATTGGAGCAGGTGCGGTTGTTACAAAGAATATTACAGAGCCAGGCATTTATGCTGGTAACCCTGCCAGGAAGATAAAAAGTATTTAAAGAAATAACGATGAGAGTACCATTTGTAGATCTGTACGCACAATATCAAAGTATTAAACCTGCCATTGATAAGGCGATAGAAGAAACCATTCGGCAATCGTCCTATATTGGTGGTAAACAAATAGCGGGATTTGAAGAAGCTTTTGCAACATACTGCGGCGTAAAGCATGTAGTGGCCTGTGCAAACGGTACCGATTCACTGGAGATTATTTTGAAAGCATGGGGAATAGGTGAAGGCGATGAAGTAATTGTGCCGGCACATTCATGGATCAGCACATCGGAAGCAGTTGGGAATGTTGGCGCCACCCCTGTGTTTGTGGATGTGGAGGCGGATTATTTTACGATTGATCCTGTCTTGATTGAAGAGGCAATTACTGCCAATACAAAAGCAATTATTCCGGTACATTTATACGGACATCCGGCAGATATGCCAGCCATTATGGAGATGGCAAATAAATACCAACTGAAAGTGCTTGAAGACTGTGCCCAATCGCACGGCGCTTCTGTTCAAGGAAAAAAAACGGGTTCTTTTGGCCATGCTGCCAGCT
>JAACZX010000005.1 GCA_009996555.1 Chitinophagaceae bacterium
CCATTAATGTAACAGTAAACCCCATCATTACACCAACGTTTAGTTTTGCTACGAGTATATGTAATGGAGCAACTGCACCAACATTGCCGGCAACATCAAGCAACGGTATAACCGGCACATGGAGCCCTGCTACAATCGATAATACAACAAACGGATCATACACGTTTACGCCAACAGCAGGACAGTGTGCTGCACCTGTAACCATTAATGTAACAGTGAACCCGATCCTTACACCAACGTTCAGTTTTGCCACAACCATTTGTGCAAATGCAACTGCACCAACATTACCCGCCACATCAAACAATGGTATAGCTGGTACGTGGAGCCCTGCAACAGTAAGCAACACCGCAAGCGGCACATATACGTTTACACCAAATGCCGGACAATGTGGTTCCGTAACAAGCATTAATGTAACGGTAACGCCTAACGTTGTACCAACATTCAGCATTGGAACAACATTAAGCATCTGCAATGGCGGTGCAGTTCCGGCTTTACCAACAACATCAGACAATGGTATTGCAGGTACATGGAGTCCTGCAACAGTAAGCAATACAGCAACTGGTACATATACCTTTACACCAACCGCAGGTGTTTGTGCAACTACGCAAACATTTGTTGTAACAGTGAACCCGATCCTTACACCAAACTTCAGCTTTGGCACAAGTGCATCAATCTGTATTGGCGCAGCAGTACCGGCATTGCCTGCAACATCAACCAATGGTGTAACCGGTACATGGAGTCCTGCAACAGTAAATAACCAGGCGAACGGTACATACACTTTCACACCATCTGCCGGGCAGTGTGCAACCACACAAACGTATACTGTGCAGGTGAACCAGGTTCCATCTGTAAATACACCGGCAAACATTACGGTGAATGATGGGGCTGTTATTCCTGTAAATACAATCGTTACAGTTCCTGCAACAGGTGTAACTGTTAACTGGACAAACTCTAATCCTTCAATTGGTTTAGCAGCATCAGGAACAGGAAATATTCCATCGTTTACAGCAGTAAACCTCGGTAATACAGATGTTACAGCTACCATTACTATTACACCACGCATCAATGGTTGTATTGGTACACCGGTTACTTATACCATTACCGTAAAAGCATTGAATAAAGATGTGTTTGTACCAAACGTATTCTCACCAAACAATGATGGTAAGAATGATGTGTTACTGGTTTATGGTAATTACATCAACCGTGTTGAAATGCGCATCTTTAACCAGTGGGGCCAGCAGGTAGCGTTTATTAACGACCGTAGCCGTGGATGGGATGGTACACATAAAGGCAAACCGCAACCGGTGGGTGTATATGTGTATGCATTACGTGCTGTACTTACTGATGGCCGTACCGTTGATCTGAAAGGCTCAATAACACTTGTACGATAATTATTACCAAACCTGATAATCCTATTTAAAATCTTATATCTGCATATACAATGAAAAATAAATTCATCACACAACACGGTTTATTGACAGCATGCCTGCTCATTGCAGGAGTGCTCCAATCCGTTGCGCAGACAGATCCGCATTTTACCCAGAACTACACTTACCCGATGTACACGAACCCTGCCATGACCGGTGGAAGCGATGGCGACTACAGAGTATCGGCAGTGTATCGTAATCAGTGGGGTTCTGTATCTAATCCCTACCGCACAGCAGGTTTATCATTTGATACACGCACCAATAAAAATATTGCTGTGGGTGTAAACCTCATGAACCAGACAGCAGGCGATGGTGGGTTCAACTATTTCAACGCTTATGGTTCTGTTGCCTATACAGGTGTAAAGTTTGGTGTAGAAAATGATCACCGTCTTGTACTTGCATTGCAGGCCGGTTTGATCAACCGCCGTGTGGATCAAAGCAAATTCAAATGGGGCGATCAATGGAACCCCATCACCGGTTACAATGCAGGCAATGCAACAACTGAATCATTTGCCAATACAAACTCAACAGCGTTTGATGCAGGTGCAGGTGTGTTGTATTACGATGCAACGCCGGATAAAAAAACAAATGCGTTTGCAGGACTTTCTGTATTTCATATCAACAGACCAAAAGATCCCATCATTTCTTCAGGCGATGTTGCGCTCAACACTATTCCGCTCCGTTATGTGGTGCATGGTGGTTTAAGTTTCAACTTATCTGAACGCACCAGCATTGTGCCGCATGTGTTATACATGCAGCAAGGCACTGCCATGGAAGCAATGATTGGTACTTATGTGCAGCTGAATGTAAATGAAGAAACCGATTTTATGTTTGGTGGTTATTACCGCTTTAAAGATGCCATTGCTCCGTTTGTGGGGGTTGACTGGAGAAATTTTATTGTGGGTATCAGTTATGATGTAAATGCATCAAAGCTGGGAGCCATGACAAGAAATGTAAACAGTTTTGAATTAAGTCTTTCTTATATCAAACGCAGCGGCACAAGAAGCATTTTCGACTGGATCCGTTGCCCACGTTTATAAAAGAAAAGCTGTACTAAAACTTAATGAAGATCACATGAAACCCAATATCACTCTTCAGCAAACCAAGTCAACAATGAACACGTTCTATAAAACAGCAGGAAAATTATTCCTGTCATCTTCTTTCACATGCATGTTGCTTTTCCAGGCACAGGCACAGGACAAACGTATTGTGCAGGCCAACGCCTATTATGCATCGGGCGATTATTATACAGCTGCCCAGTTGTATGAACAATTTTTGAACCCTGTTGTAAAAGAAGCACCCAAAGCCAACTTTCCACTCAATGCAAGACGCAACCGGCAGGAAAGCGGAATGGGGAAAGGCATTACCCGTAATGATCTGCTTTACAGGCAGGCAGAAAGTTTTCGTCTTGCAAACTATTTTCCCCAAGCTGCGGAACGTTATAAAACAGTAGCAGAACTTGATGCAACCACTTACAACGATGCCTGGTATTGGTATGCAGTATGCCAGCGTAGCCTTGGCAAATACAATGAAGCAGAAGAAAGTGTAAACAGGTTTTTAAGTAATGTAACTGCAAATAATCCATTAAAAACTGCTGCAGAAAATGAACTGCACACATTAAAATACATTCAAACACAATTGCAGCGGCCTGATACAGTGATGTACAGCATCAACAGAACAAACTTAGCAGGCGGAAACGGTACGGGTGTTTTTGCACCGGTGCATGTAGGCGGTAACCAGTTTTTAATTACCAGTACAGTAAAAGATACGGCCGTTGCTGAAGGAGTAAATCCTTATCACAGTCGTGTGTTTCCGGCAACACTGGAAAACAATGAATTTAAAATCAGCGATGCAGTTTCGTTTGCATCAACTGATATGCAGATAAACCAAGGCGCTGCAAGTGTAACAGCAAATGGTAACAGCGTTTACTTTACACAATGGAAACAGGTAAATGGTAAGAAACAAGCTGCGGTTTACCTGTCAACAAAAAATGCAGATGGCTGGGGCACACCTGTTGAACTTTCATCAGTAAATAAAGAGGGCTTCAGCAGTAAGCAACCTTTTGTTACAACAGATGGTAAGTACCTGTTCTTTTCATCAGACAGGCCTGGTGGTGCCGGAGGTTTTGATATATGGCTCGCAGCATTGCGTGCTGATGGTACAACAGGTGAACCTGTGAATGCAGGTGCAGTAATTAATACAGCAGGCGATGAGCAGGCCCCATTTTATCACAGTAACAGCAGCACACTTGTATTTTCATCAAACGGAAGACAAGGCATGGGTGGCTTTGATCTGTACATGGCCAACGGATGGGAAACTGCATGGAAACCTGCGGAGAACATGGGCTATCCTGTAAACTCTGTTCGTGATGATGTGTATTACCACACAACCGATAAATCATCGGTGTTGCGCAATGCAGTATTCAGCAGCGATCGTGGTTCAGAATGTTGCCTCGAAACATATACCGTAAGTAAAGCACCAAAGAAAAAGATCATCAGCGGTATTGTACTTGATAAAAAAGATAACCAACCGGTGAGCGGTGCAACTGTTGTATTAAACCATAACGGAAAAAATGTAAAAGCAGTTACTGATGCCAGCGGTCGTTATACTATGGAAATTGATGCAGATGCATCCGGTACTGTAACCGTAACCAAACACCGTTACAGCGATAAACAAACTGATGTAACAGTTATAAATACCGATGAAAGCGATTGGAGCACCAGTAAGTACATCAATAAAGATATTGTACTTGACCGCAAGATCATCCTTACACCAGAGACAGTTGTTACTGTTTATTTCGATTTTGATAAACACAACATTAAACCTGATGCAGCTTTCAAACTCGATTCACTGCATGCTATTCTTGTAGCAAACCCTGGTGCAATTGTACAGATCAGCGGTTATACCGATGGATTAGGTTCTGAAGAATACAATAAAATACTGTCGGATAAACGTGCTAAAGCCTGTGCCGATTATTTAATGGCAAAAGGCGTTGATTCATCACGCATCAGCTTTGAATCATTTGGTGCATGTTGCCCGGTTGAAATGGAACTCATCAACGGCCGTGATAATGCTGATGGTCGTGCCAAGAACAGAAGAGGTTTGATCAATATTTCATACCCACCGAAAGAAGAGGAATAGGATTTTAGTTATAGATGAAAAGCCGCATTCTGGAAAGGATGCGGCTTTTTTAGTTCGTTTTAAATTTAATTAAGCATGTACCTTCTTCTTCAAACCCACTTTATGTCCGCTCACAGCGAAATAGAGAATGTATAAATAACAAGGCATTACTGCAATGAAGTATGCCAGTTGAAAATCGAGTTGCAGGTTGTCTTTTAAAAAGGCATAGATCATTGGCCACACTGCACCACCGGCAATACCCATGATCATGATGGCTGAACCTGTTTTGGTAAACTTACCAAGGTGACTGATGCCTAATGGAAAAATGGCCGGCCACATTAATGAGTTGGCCAAACCTAACAAGGCAATAAATGTAACAGAGGTGTAACCACTGGTAAAGTATGCTGCAATACTGAAAGCAATGCCGAGTATTGCACAAATGCGTAATGCTTTTTGTTGTGATATGTATTTCGGAATGGTAATGATGCCAATAAGATAACCTACCAGCATACCTCCCAGCGTTAACGAGGTAAAGAATTTTGAAATGTCAGCACTTATGCCCAGCGATTTTCCGTACACACCAATAATATCACCAGCCATTACCTCCGCAGCTACATACACAAAAATGCAAAGCGCACCCAGGAACAGGTGAGGAAACTGGAAAATACTTTTGTGATGGATCACTTCACCACTTGTATCATCCACCACATCTTCTTCTACCTGTACTTCAGGTAAAGAGGTAAACCTGATGACAAACGCAAACAAACAGAATACAATTGCAAGTGTAATGTAAGGCATGTTAACACGGCCCAATACTTCCTGCAGCAATTGTTCTTTTGCTACTCCGCTTGCAGCTTCAATTTTTTTCTCAATTTCTGCTGCATTCTTTAAAAACAGTGTACCCATAATCACCGGCACCAACATGCCTGCAGCTTTATTGCACACACCGGCAATACTGATGCGCTTGGCCGCACTTTCAATAGGCCCGATAATAGTGAGATAAGGATTAGATGCTGTTTGCAGCAGAGCCAATGCTGAGCCTTGTATAAAAATGCCTGTTAAAAAAAGTGCGAATGAATTTGTTTTTGCAGCAGGGATGAATAATAAGGAACCAAGTCCAAGAATAAGCATGCCCAGAACAAGGCCGTTCTTAAAACCTGTTTTCTTTAAGATCCATGAAGAAGGAAGTGCTAAAAAGAAATAAGCCATGTAAGACGAAAACGTAACAAAGAACGCCTGGAAATCACTGAGGCCAAACGACAGTTTGAAGAAAGGGATCAACGTTCCGTTGGCCCAGGTTACAAACCCGAAGATGAAGAAAAGGGCACACACAATAACCATTGGAATAAGATTCGTTTCTTTTTTCTGTGCCTGTTGTTGTAGTACGTTTTGCATTTGTTGGTTTTAGGATGATGAAAATAAGCTAAACGCAATGTATTGCAGAAAGCAAACGGTTGCACAAAGAAAAAGCCGCATCATTTAAATGATGCGGCTTTACTATCTCGCTAAAACTTTTTTATTCTTTTACTTCCGTCGTCACCTTTGGTGCAGGCTTTGTCCAGCTGCCTGCATCCAGTTTACGTGGAGTGGGGTATACTTCATCCAATGTATTACCATCATACAATCGGCCATTCTTTACCACATAACGGATGGTATTGGTATTGCGGATGTTTTGCAGCGGATTTGCATCCATGATCACAATATCAGCCAGCTTTCCATTTTCAATACTGCCAAGCTCCTGATCCAATCCCAATGCAGTTGCACCAAGAATGGTTGCTGTGCGTAAAGCATTCATGTTGCTCATGCCGCCACTTGCCACACTCCATACTTCCCAATGATAACCGAGGCCCTGCAATTGACCATGACTGCCAATACCAGCAAGACCACCCTGCTGCACTACTCCATTCACCGATTGTGCATGTTTCTTAAACACATGATCTTCCGGTGTAAACCATCCACCTAATCCACCGGCACGTCGGCGAGATTTTGCACTCATTTCTTCATAAGGTGTAAAGAAATTGAGTTTCTTATCATGCACCGGGCTTTCGGTTGTGTAATAATAATTCTCTGCCCATGGGCCACCGTAAGCTACAAGTAACGTTGGCGTATAGGCCATTTTACTTTCAGCAATTGTTCTGGTAAGATCGCTGTACAACGGGAAAACAGGAATAGCATGTTCATGACCGGGATAGCCATCGAACAACTGTGTTATGTTGAGTTTGTAATCCAAACCACCTTCGGTTGTTGGCATCAGCTTTTGTTCTTTTGCTGCCATGATCACCCATTGGCGATGCTGCCTGTTACCTACTAAATACATTTTAATGTATTGTGTGTTGTAATACTTGCTGTATTGTTTCAACACATTGCGTGTTTGCTCCAGGCTTTTTAAATTATACATCCAGAAACCAACACCGGGGCCTGTGCTGTACACACGTGGGCCGGGCATTTGTCCTGCTTCCACCATATCGCTCCATGTTAATACATCTGATGTTGCAGTTTGCGGATCACGGGTGGTGGTAACACCATACGCAAGATTGGCGGCATAGATCCAGGATGTGTTTTTATGCAAACCCCAGAAGGTCCACATGTGCGAATGTGTATCTACAAAACCCGGTGTAATGGTTTTGCCTGTGCAATCAATTTCTTTTGCACCCGCCGGAACAGTAAGTGTGCCCGTTTTGCCAACAGCTTTGATGCGGTTGTTTACAATCAGCACATCACCATTCTCAATTACTTCTTCACCCTTCATGGTAATAATGCGTGCATTTTTCAACAGCATGGTGCCGTTCGGCATATCTTTTTGATAATACACTTTCACCTGTGTTTCATCAGGACTGTATTTTTCTTTTTTCTTCAATTCCTCTTTTGCAAGTGCTTCACGTTTTGCACGTGCAGTATCTGTTTTTAAAATAGCAGCAATTGAATCAGCGCTTTTCTTTGCTAATGAATCAGCCAGTTTTTTTGCTTCGGGTCCTTTCGCCAGCAATGCTTTTATACTGTCGGCAGTTTTTTGTGCTTCCAGTTTTTTAGCTGCTTTTACTGAATCTTCAATGAACTGTGCACGATCCACATCATACACCCAGTGACCATTACCAAGGCTCCAGTGTATTTTTTTTCCGTTTGCTTCCCATGCAGGAAACTCACCACCAATTTCTGTTAACTGTCGTGAAGGGAAACTGCTGAACGAAGGATCGGCAACATTAATGCTTGGCAGCTTACCGGTTTGCGGAACTGTTACCACATAAATATTGTTGTTTACCTGTGCCAATGCCTGGTTACCTTCCGGTGCCATTAAAATAATACCTGCCGATGATGGCATGTTCTGTGGTTCACGGCTGCTTGCACCTTCGGGCAACATGCAGTAATTCACAGCGTCTGTTTTCATCATTGGTTTGCCCATTACATACATGATGTTATCAGCAGCAGCATTGGTTGTGTGCCCATGACCTGAATGATCATCTGCATCGGCCACTGCACCATACGTAGTAATGCCGGTAATACGCACATGTGTTTTTACATCGGTACCATCCCAACGGCAGGAGATCAATGTACCGCCGCCACTGTTCAGGTAAATACGATCAGGATTTTTGGTGAAGTGCACATTACCTGCATTTACAGTTAAATCAACTTTTGTAATGGCGCCACCACTTGCATTCATCCATACAAGATCACCTTCTGCACCACTGTAAAAAGGATCTTCTGCATCTTTAAACAAACGTAACGGTGCTTTAAAAAATGCAATGCGGTTATTATAACTCCAGGCAGGTTGCATGTAAAAGCCCGGCTCAGTTGTCAATTTTGTCAATGATGGTTTTGCACCAACAGTTGCTTTGTATAATGCACCGCCATCTGTTTCACTCCATGTTACAAATACCAGCTGTGTACCATCAGGGCTCCATGCAGGCATTGCTTCTGTAAAGTTGTGATTGGTTATACGCTTGGGTGTACCGTTTGGATAATCCATTACATACAAACGGTTCAATACAGTAAACGCAAGTTTCTTTCCATCGGGGCTTGGAGCACCATCACGAATTTGTGTAGCCAAAGCAGCACTTGTATCTTTTACAGGATAGTTGAAATACAAACGTGGTCCCATTTCAAGATTCAGATCTGCTTCAAATGCAATCTCCGTTGCTTTGCTTCCATCAACAGGAATGCGCCAGATCTTACCACCATAAGTAGCGATCAAAAACTTACTGTCGGGGGTAAACGCCATACCGGGTAACACACCTTGTGGTGCAATACTTTCCTGCTCATCACGCTGCACCGGATAAGCCAGCCATCGTTCATCACCGTTCTTCATGTTGCGTAATACCAAACCTGTTTTATCCTGGTAGCGGCTGCCATATACCATCCACTGTCCATCGTTACTGAGTGTGGGTGTAAACGCTGAGCCATACCTTGTGGTAATGGTATTGGTAATTCCTTTTTCACGATCATAAGTACCGATCTGGTATTGCGGAAGTAATGCATTGTAGTTCCATGAACCATTCCGCTGACTGTAATACACTTTCTTACCATCGGGGCTCACAAACGGGTCGATTGTTTTTGCAAAGCCATCATACAGTTGTGTACCGCCGCCGCCATCTTTATGATAGATCCACAGCTTTGGAATACGACGTCCTTTACTGGCAATAATGTAATTACCATCGGGTGTCCAAACAGCTGCAGGAAAATCTTCCGTTGGATCTTTGGTTAACTGCACGGTATCTTTCTTCTCCATATCAATGTACCAGATGTTATCGCTGCCACTTCTGTCGCTGGTGAAAAGAATTTTCTTGCCATCAGGACTAAAACGAGGATGCGTTTCATACGCAATCCCTTTTGTAACAGCGGTTGCTTTACCACCTTCAATGGGCATGGTATAAATATACCTTCTTTTGCGGTGAACTTAATGGTGCGTTCAGGTTTCAGTGGAAGTTTGGCAAATGCCGTGTAAGGCATCGTGTCTTTTTTTACACTGTCTTTTGCCGGTTGTTGCGCAGCAAGTGAACCTGAAATGCCAAGGATGGCAAACAGGCATGCAGTCTTTCTCATACTTTATAAGGTTTTGAATTTGGAAGGTAATATAAGGGAGGGAAATTTTCCAGGATTTCTTGTTTGATGGTTGTTAAGGATGGATGAGTATGAACTGAATTCTATTGTAATCACCCCATCTCCACAGCCGGGTCCCAAAACCGTTTTTCAAAATCAACCACCTGATCGTTCTCTACTGTGACACCATCTTTCTTTAATAACTCTTCCATTTGTGTGGGTGTTGCAAAATGTGCTTTGCCGGTAAGCATACCGTTGCGGTTTACCACCCGTTGTGCAGGCACTTTCGGTTTTACATTGTGTGCACCATTCATGGCCCAGCCCACCATGCGTGCCGAAAGTTTTGTACCAAGATAACTGGCAATGGCACCATACGATGTTACACGGCCTTTGGGTATTTGTCGCACCACATCGTATACATCATCAAAAAAAGAATATTCTTTCGCCTTACCTGTTTTGGGAAGTTGTGTTTGTTTTTTGGCGGGCATTGCTTCGTTCTTTTAACAGCAATGTACGACGAGGTTCCGGAACAGCTTCATAATTGTAAGGGCAGTGACGGCAACCATACCCGCAGCAGTAACCTTTTGCAAGATGATAGCTGGCGGTGAGCACCATGTTGTCCTGCTCATCGTAATAATAGTCGATGCCTTCTTTTAATTTCGCCATGATGGTTTCAACTAACTACAACCATAACTTTCTGTTTCAACTTTTGTTCAGTAAATACATAAAGAAATGAAATTCGTTTATTCTTTCTCTGTATCAAATACCCACTGCTTTAACAAAGCATCGGTATCAACTGCTAAGGGAGTTGGCGGCAAACTGAAACGTAGATAATGAATGCGGTTGCTTTGTGCAATATCCAACCCTTCGTAATGTGTTTTTATCTTCAGTTCCTCACTGCGCTGTTCATTGCTGTACAGGTCGTCAGTGGCTTCGTGCAGTTCAAGCCCATACAGTTCAATTACTTTTTTTGTGAACTGGTATAAAACCGGTGAGTCTGTTTTAAGATGAACGAATCCGCCCGGTTTCAGCATTTGCTGATACAAGCGTAAAAACCGTGGATGTGTCAACCGTTTTTTATGTTTGGAAGCACGGAGTTGCGGATCGGGAAAAGTGATCCATAGTTCACTTACTTCATTTGCAGCGAAGTAGTTTGTTACTAAATCAATTTGCGAACGCACAAATGCTACGTTGCCCAGGTTTTCTTTAATGGCTGTTTTTGCACCTACCCAAATACGGTTGCCCTTCAGATCAATACCAATAAAATTCCGCTGCGGATGCAAACGGCCAAGCCCCACCGCATATTCACCTTTACCACAAGCCAGTTCAAGTGTAAGCGGATGATCGTTCTTAAAAAAAGTGCTCCACTGCCCTTTCATGTGTTGGGGATACTGCAACACATTGGCAAAGGTTTCAATTTCAGCAAACCGGATAAGTTTTTTCTGTCCCATAGCGGGCAAAGGTAATAAGCAGCACGCACTGTTCCTTTTTGCCTTAAAATGAATTATATTGGAAGTCTAACGGCTGATGTGTTGTCCCGATGAAACAGTGTACACGGGCCTTTATATTTCAATCCTTTCCCTTTCGATTTCTTTTTTCCTTTATTCCCTTGTTGCCAAAAAACTGTAAAACCAACCTGTATGCCCAAAGTAATTATTCTTGGAGGTGGTGTTGCCGGTATGAGTGCTGCACATGAACTCATTGAACGTGGCTTTGAAGTGGAAGTGTACGAACGTCATAAACAATACCCCGGTGGTAAGGCAAGAAGTGTAAATGTACCAACTGTTGGCCCCGGACCCGAAGAGCCATTACCCGGTGAACATGGGTTTCGTTTTTTCCCCGGCTTTTACAAACATATTATTGATACCATGAAGCGTATTCCCTATACAGATAAGGAAGGGAACAGGCTTACAGTATTTGATAATCTTACGCCAACAGAACGTGTGCGGCTGGCAAGAGAAGGAAAAGAATCCATCACCACACTTGTAAACTTTCCGCATTCACTCGATGATCTGCATGTGCTCATTGCATCCATGCATGCCAATACCGGTCTTACGGAAGAAGAAAAAAAATTCTTTGCTACCAAAGTGTGGCAGCTGATGACTTCCTGCTACGACCGGAGGGCAAACGATTATGAACGCATCAGCTGGTGGGATTACCTGGAAGCAGACCGTTTCAGCGATGACTACCGTGCATTACTGGTGCAGGGTTTAACACGCACTCTTGTTGCAGCCAATGCACGCAAGGCTAGTACAAAAACGGGTGGCGATATTTTTCTACAACTCATTTTCAACATGACCAATCCCGGTGTGCATACCGACAGGGTGCTGAATGGCCCAACAAATGAAGTGTGGCTGCATCCCTGGTACATTTATCTTTCACAAAAAGGTGTAAAGTATTTTAAGGATCATGAAGTAACAGCTTTGCACATGGACAATGGAAAACTCACCGGTGCAACAGTACTCAACCGTGCTGCAAACGAAAGCCATGTGGTAACGGGTGATTATTATTTACTGGCAGTACCTGTTGAACGTGCTGCCCCATTGTTTACAAAAGAGATGCTGGATATTGATCCCACCTTGCAGGGAGTAGAAGCGCTTGCACCAAGTGTGGCATGGATGAATGGTGTACAGTATTTTTTAACTGAAGAAGTAAATGTAGTAAAGGGGCATTGCATTTATTCCGATTCAACATGGGCTGTTACATCTATATCGCAACTGCAGTTCTGGAAAGATTATGATATACGCACAAAAGCTGATGGAAAAATAAGAACGGTATTTTCTGTTGATGTATCGGATTGGGATACGTCGGGCTCTCTTGAATTTACAAATGGTAAACCGGCAAAGGACTGTACACATGAAGAAATTAAAGATGAAGTGTGGCACCAGATTACACTCAGCCTAAATGTAGATGGCAAGCAGGTGGTGCCAGAGCAAACACCTGTGCTGTGGCATATTGATGGAGATATAAAAGCAGTGCCGGGCACGGGGCAAAGAGAAAAAGATGAAGAGCCGTTGCTGGTGAATACCATTAACTCTTGGGGCCTTCGTCCCGATTCACATACACTTATTCCTAATTTTTTTCTTGCATCGGATTATGTGCGAACGTATACCGATCTGGCAACAATGGAAGGTGCCAATGAAGCTGCACGCCGGGCAGTCAACTCTATCCTGAGCGTTTCAGGAAGTAAAGAAAAGCTTTGTGAAATATGGAACCTGCACGAACCCGTTATTCTTGCTCCTTTCCGCAGGCACGATCAGAAACGGTATGATAAAGGACTGCCATGGAAAAGTTATGAAACATGGTGGCTAAAACTCATTTTGTTTATTGCACGACTCACTAAAAAGATCATCGGGTTTTTTAAAGGATCATCATCTAAATAACAACCTGCAGAAACACCCTGTTTGCTTATTTTAAAAATGTACTGTTATGACAATCTGGGAATACCTGCAGGAACCGCATCCCTGGTTTGATACTTCAAATTATACGCCGTTGCAGATCGGTTTGTTCTTTACCGGTGCTGTGCTGTGGATCGTGGCTTACATCATTATCATTTACATGGCCATAAAAAAGAAAACAGTGATTATTCCTGCAGCTGCAGTGGTTTGCAATTTTGGTAATGAAGTGGGTGGTGCAATTTTTTGGGTGCCGGATATGGGCAATGCATTGGTGCTTGCTTACTGGTGCTGGATGTTGCTGGATATTTTTATTGTCATCAATCTTTTCCGCTACGGCTATAAACAGTTTACAACAGATTTTTTCAGGAAGAATATCCGTAAGCTGGTTGCGCTGGGGCTTGCAGGAAGCATTCCGCTGTCTTGTTTCTTTATGGTGCAGTACGATCTGCCGATGGGTGTTATTGATGCATACATTGTAAATGTAGTGATGTCGGTTGCTTTCATCAGCCTGTTGTTTGTTCCCAACTTTCCTGAACATTCTGTTGCACTTGCATGGTCGAAATTTCTTGGCACAGGTATTATCAGTATAATGTTTCAGACGAAATATCCCGATAATCATTTTCTTTCGGTGGTCTATGTGGTGGTTGCCACATTCGATATTTTATTTTTAGTGCTGATGTATCAAAAACGTCGTAAGTTGAAAACAGCATGAACAAATCGGTTTCAAACTGGATCGACTCGTTTTTACCTGCGGGTTTGCCGGATGATCAGGATACCATCCGCAGGCACAGGCTGTTTATCATCATTAATTTCCTCATTACACTCTTTGCAGTAAGCTATGGGGTAATGAGTTATTTTATTGATTTCCGTGTGGGTATGAATGCCATGATCGTTTCGGCAGTATTCTTTTTCATACAACCGTATTTGTTAAAGAATGGCATCAGGCTTTACAGCATGGGCATCATCTTCGGCATTTATACTGTGCTGCTCAATATTGTGCTGGTACTTTATTCAGGCGGTTTGTTCATTTCGCCAGTTACGCCGTTTATTGTACTCACTTCACCGCTTGTACTCATTTTCACCAACAGGCACACCGCATTATTTTTTGCTGTTCTTTCTGTTTTGTATGTAATTGCTTTTGCAGTTGTAAAAAGCAGGATACAGGAATTTCCGTTTACATACAATGCAAAGTTTCATCTCATGTTTTTAACACTTGCATTGGGCGGATTGGTGCTCATCTTTTTCCTGGTAACAAATACATTTGAAAACACAAAGAACCACGCATTAAAACAATTGGCTGATGAGCAGAAAAAATCGGAACAGTTGCTGCTGAATATTCTGCCGCAAAAAACGGCCAGCGAATTAAAACTGCATGGCAAAACAAAACCGCAACGCTACGAAAACGTAACAGTGATGTTTACCGACTTTGTGGAGTTTACCAAACGGAGTGAACATATTCCTGCCGATGATCTTGTAAATGATATTGATTTTTATTTCCGTGAATTTGATGAGATCATCAGCCGTTACAATATTGAAAAGATCAAAACCATTGGCGACAGCTATATGTGTGCTGCAGGGTTACACAGCGAAACCGCTAACCACGCTGTTGAAATGATTCATGCTGCACTGGATATTATGAGGTTTGTAAACCGTATTAAAGCAGAACGGGTACAGAGTAATAAATTTTATTTCGATATCCGCATCGGTATTAACTCCGGTCCGCTTGTGGCAGGTGTGGTGGGTTCAAAAAAGTTTGCGTATGATATTTGGGGCGATACTGTGAACACATCTGCACGGCTGCAACAAAGTTCTGATCCCGGCCGCATCAACGTATCGGCAGCCACTGCCAGCCAGGCAACTGATGAGTTTGTATTTATTCCAAGAGGAAAAATTGCAACAAAAAATAAAGAAGCAATTGATATGTTTTTTGCAGAAGCAAAAACAACATCATGATTGAAGGCTGATGAGTTTTTCATTCTGCTTTCGCAAACGCTGGCAAAGAATTTTAATAAATCCCCTGGCAATTTCCGGTCTTGCTTCAAGGAGTTCGTAAAATGGTTCCTGGTCTATTTTGAACAAAAAACAATCAGTGTCACAGCTGGCAGAAGCAGAACGGCTTTCGGCATCAAGCAATGATAATTCACCAAACACTTCCTTTTCTGTCAGCACAGCTAATGTGGTACTGCTTTTATGGATCTTTACTTTTCCCTTGTAAATAATATACATGCAATCGCCAATATCTCCTTCGCTGAAAATATGTGTGCCTTCCTGGTATTCGGTTTCTTCCATTAATGGCGCCAGTTCAGAAAGAATTGTTTCAGGCGTTTCGCTGAACAGCTGAAGCGATTTCAGGATCAGTACTTTTTCAAACAGTAATAATTTATCGGCCATGGATCAATGAGTAATTGGGTGATTAACTTGATGCTGCATACACAGCTGTTTCCTGAAGCAGCCTGTTTTTCGATTGAAGATAAGGACGTAAAATAGTATCCGTTACTCGTAATGCATCCTGCCGGATGCTGTGCAGCGAGCATGCTTTGGTCCAGTGATTGAATTCATCTTCCTGCTGTTTTAAAATGCGTGTTACAACTTCTTCAATACTTTCATACAATGCGCCGGGCATTACCTTTTTTAGTAATGAACAGCGGAAGGCAATATCTGCATCTTCAAAAACTGTATTGAATGTAAATGCAAAATCTTTACGGATGGTGATCTCAATTAATTCCAATGCATTGGCAGCTGTTTCCTTCTGGTTGAGCAATAATGCTTTTTTGATCTTATCTACCTGCTCTTTTTCTGAGTAGAACGAAAACAGGTTGAGTATGGTTTCCCTCGCTTCCATCAATTCAAGATGAAGCGAATTGTACATAACGGGGTTATTGCTTTTTTGCCTGCTGTGTAACCGGTTCAGCATAAACAGCAATTCAACAGCACGCAGCAATTGATTATTGGTGAGTTGATCAATAACAGTTCTGTGTTCTTCACCTGCAGAAAAATTCATACGGTTGAGTGCTTTAATAATAACCGGTGTTTGCAATGGCAATTCTTCCAGCAAACGGAAAAGGAATTTTTCTGCTGCTTTGGTTCCAATACGGCCACAGGTTGAAATAAGCAACTGTTGCTGTTGTGTGGACAGATGCTGATGCAAAAGCTGATGAATATATGGCAGGCTTTCTTCTCCTGCGTTGTAAAATGCTTCTGTAACCAGCTTTGGATAATCTGCAAATTGCGGTTCAAGCTGAGGCAGCAATTGCGCCTGACCCGAAACACCAATTGACTGGATGGTAACGGCAACAATTTCTATTTCCCGGTCATTCAACAAAACCGATATGAATTGTTCAGGAAATTTTTCTCCGCATTTCGCTGGTAACTGGGCTGCAAGTAAGCGTTGTTTTTTTCCCGTAGAATGAACCCAGTTTTTTAAAACCTGCAATGCTTTTTCCCGGTCATCTGCTGATGTGCTGTATTGCAGCAAACCGGCAATGGCGGCCTGTTGTATCTGTTCATGATCATCTGTAAGAAAGGAAGCAAGCAAGTCATGATCATATTGTATGGCAGACAACACTATAATTGCTTTTGCTTTTACACTTGTAGATGAAGTTTCATAAATAAGTTTTTGTACCGCTGCTGCACTTTCTTTCTGTTGTTTTGCGGCAATGAGGTCAAGCGCACTGTTGTTTACTTTTTCTGATGAATGTGCCAGCGCCTTCTCCACCATTGCTGTTCTTGCATCATCATCTTCCAGCAACTTCAGTAAATACATTGCTTCCAGCTCAGTACCTGTTTGCAGTTTGTCTGCAATACGGTCGAGTGTTTTTTTATCGGTTACTTTAATTTCATCACGATAAAAATAACGGCTGCTGATGGCACTGATGAGTGTTTTGATGTACTCACGCTGCACAACAACTACAGCAATGCACCAAGCCACCGATACTGCTATGAGTACCCACGACAGAGTTGAAAGCTGGTAACTGTTGCTGTTATAAAGAATAAACAACAGCAACCCGATGGTGAGCAACGCAAACGGATCCATTACACCTTTTATGATATTATGTGCCCGCAGCCGTTCTGGTGTAGGCAACGGCTGCAGTATGATGAGCAGCACAGGTGAATTAATGGAAGCACGCAAGGCATCAACCAGCACAGCTGCTGCGCCAAAGATGTAAAGCACCGCAGTTTTCTGCAGGCCAAACGATTGACTTGAAAGAATGATTACATTGAAAAAAAGCAAAACAACAGGTGTAATGAGTAATGCATTGCGGTTACCGATCCAGCTAATGAGCCTGCTGGTTAAGCTTAGTTTTAATATCCATGCAAACAAGCGGGCACAACCCATAAACATGGCAATAAATGCCGCAAATGCTTCATCGGTTTTATAACTTTTCGAATCTTTTATTTCTGCATAAAAGGCATATTCCACAAGTACAAAACCGGTAAAAGCTGCTACAGATACGAGTGCTGAGTAAAGAATAAGTTTATTACTGCTGAAATTTTTCCAGAGTGCTTTAATACCAACGGTGTGGTGTTGTTTTGATTTATGATGATGAACACCTGGTTTGCTCCATGCATTTGTACTGAATACTTTTGAAATGAACAGCAGTGAAATAAGAACAGCCAGCAAACCTGCCAGTAAAAGATTTTGTGAACCGATGTATGGTACAATGAGTAATGCAAATGTGTAACCAATGAACTTTGCAGGAATATCGCCTGAGCTGATGACAGCAAACAAGCGCTTGCTTTGCCGCACATCATACAACTGAGCGGCAAGCCCCCAAAACTCAAGATTATTGATAAGGTATAATACATTGAACCATGCCAGCATCAGGTAATAAAACCAATCCTGTGTAATAAACAGCGGGCCGATCCAGAAAAAGAACATGCTTACTGCAATGATAAGTGTAAGTGTGATGCTTAACTTTTTAACAGGTAACCGATGCTCCAGTTTGTTGCATACATACCCTGTGATCCATAACAGAAAAGCAGAACTGATGAATACAAAAGCCAGTTGCGAAATGGGAAACCGTTTTAAAAATTGCGAAAGGGCTGATGTAAAGAATAATGCAATACCGGCTCCCTGGAAAAACTGTAGCAGGAACA
>JAACZX010000748.1 GCA_009996555.1 Chitinophagaceae bacterium
TGATAAAACGGGGTATTTCTTTTTTCCGTTGCTCCATAGCGTGCCGGAACTGAAATTCATCCAAACCAAGGTTCATTTGAAAAATGGGTTTTGCAACAAATGGAAAAATGGTCATCGACAGCAGGTTCATCATCAGCTGTAACGGGCTGATGGGTTTGATCTTTCCTTTCTGCACCTCTTCTTCAATCTGTTTCAAAAATTTTGAAGGGTTGGGTTTGTTTTTTTCTCCCCACAACTTCTTCATAAAATAAACAGGATCCTGGTTCACTTCATTCATTACAAACAAAGGCAGGTAAGGGTTTTCAGCTACCACGGTAATATACTCCTCACAAAAGCGTTCGATCTTGGTGTACAGATCATCATCGGAATTCAGCACCTCATTTACTTTTGGAAACAGGTGTGCAGCCGCTTCTTCAAACACCTTTTCAAACAGTTTTTCTTTGCTTTCGAAATAATAATGCAGCAGGGCTTTGTTAATGCCTGCTTCATCAGCAATATCCTGCATACGGGCACCGTACATGCCCTTTTTAATGAACACATTGCGTGCAGCCTGCAAAATGGCTTCTTCTGTAGTATGATCTTTTATCCGTTTCGGCATATTTTAACCAAATGGTTAACAAAAGTAAAACAATAATTTGCACCTCCAACTTTTTGTTCAGATTTCTGGCTTGGATTTTGCAAATTCAGGCTATCAAGAAACAATGCAGATCAACAAAACAGTTTATATCATTTGTATTTCCCTGGTGCTTGTGTCCTGTGCCGGGCCAAAAACGAGTTCGTCAGGCTCATCGGCGGGAACGACTAAAACTGTTACAAGAAAAATAGTGGAGGGTTACCAATTACAGGTGCTTAATACAACCAACAGGAATGAAGCTCTTGAAGCAAAATCATTATTGCTGTCAAAATATCCACAACAGAAAACCTTCCTGCTATTTCAAACGCCTTATTACAAAATAAGATTTGGAAATTTTATATCCCAAAGCGAAGCAGTCGGCTACCAGAAAAAAATCAAATCGCACTTTACGAACGTATTTGTCATTCCGGCAAAGTTTGAAATAAGAGTGAAGGAATAAAAAGTTTTTACATACAAAAAAGAAAGAGCTTGAATAACTCTTTCTTTTTTGTATCCGTCAGCTATTCCGCCCAACTCATCGTATAATTTCCATTTTCAATTTCCAATGCCTGTTTGGTTAACATCAACGGACGGAAGGTATCCACCATCACCGCCAGTTCTTTGGTTTCTTTTGCACCAATACTTTTTTCAACAGCACCTGGGTGCGGACCATGCGGTATACCTGCAGGATGCAGCGTGATCATTCCTCTTGTTACATTTTTACGACTCATAAAATCGCCATCCACATAATAGATCACTTCATCGCTGTCAATATTACTGTGATTGTACGGTGCAGGAATAGCATTGGGATGATAATCGTACAATCGTGGCACAAACGAACAAACTACAAACGCATTTGTCTCGAAGGTTTGGTGCACAGGCGGCGGCTGGTGTACCCGACCCGTGATAGGTTCAAAATCATGAATGGAAAAAATATACGGATAGCAGCAACCATCCCAACCTACCACATCAAACGGATGCGTGCCATAATGCAACCCGTACAGCATACCTTTCTTTTTTGCTTTGATTAAAAAATCACCTTTTTCATCGTAGGTTTTTAAATCCTGTGGCTTACGGATGTCTCTTTCGCAATACGGCGCATGTTCCATCAACTGTCCGTATTTACTCATGTAACGTTTCGGATAACGCAACGGCGTAAACGATTCAACAATAAACAAACGGTTTTTGTCGTCGTTAAATTCTATTTGATAGATCGTTCCTCTTGGCAATACAATGTAATCGCCGTAACCAAAAGGCAAATCGCCATACTGTGTTTTTACTGTACCACTTCCTTCGTGTACAAAAATCATTTCATCGGCATCGGTATTCTTATAGAAATAATCTACTGTTCCGCTTGTTGGTGCAGCCAATACAATATGGCAATCACTGTTCACCAATACCGGAATACGGCTTTCCAGAAACTCACCACCGGGTTTAATATGAAAACCTTCGAAGCAACGATGCTGCAGCATTTTTTCTTCTGCAATCTGCGGACTTACATCTACCTGCGGTTCGGTTTTAATGATTTGTGTTGGCGGATGGCAATGATACAG
>JAACZX010000749.1 GCA_009996555.1 Chitinophagaceae bacterium
GAAAACTCAATGTGTATTACTCGTCTTTGCTTATTGTTTGTTGTCCTGCCTGAACTGTGCAGCAATAATGGTTTCATAAGCATAACTCCGCCTTTTGACACATTGCAACTTATTTCCTGTTCAACTGTCCAGTTAATTGTTTCGGGCCTGTAAATACCTTTTGAATGAGATTTAGGAACAACTTTTAACGCTCCATTATTTTCGCTGGTGTCGTCAAGATGAATGCGGACAGTTACCACATTTTGTAAAATGTATAGTGTACGGCAAATTGATTTTGTTTTATCGTCCAAAAATCGAAACCCTCTAACGAAATCTTTTTGTCAACAGAGATTGTCAGGTCTTGATGATAAGAAACATACCAGTTTGATGTGGAAGGTTTGTCAAAGTAGATGCTTTTAACAACAAAGTATTTGTCACCCAAAAGCTGTTTCAAAACAGTTTTTAGCCTTTCGTTAAATATGGTATCAAGCGTGGATGGAACTTCTTTAAGAAATTGTCTGATTGCAAAGAGGTCTCCTGATTTTCTAAATGTCTCTTTGTCCGTGTTTGCCTGGCTGATTTGCTTTAAAAGAGTTTCAACTTCGTCTGTTGTATAGATATCTTCAATAACTGTAAAACCATTTAAGAGAAAATCATCTGTTTGTTTCATGTAGAATGTCACTTTAAGCGGACTCACAACACTAAATTATTTGCCACTCACTACAAAACCAAATTCTGTTACCCTTGTGTTCGGCCTTAGCTAACCCTTGATTTCTTATGCTGTTTCTAACTCCCGGGAGCGGCTCCGCCAGACCCCGGGCAGACGGAAGTTCAAATCCCAAATCACCAATTCCCAATTACCAATTACCAATTCCCAACTCCCCACTCCCCTTCCCTTTATTCACCTCCCGTTAGTAACATTCAACGCAGGTTTCCGTGCAATCCAATATTTTCGCAGCTGTTTATGAGTGTGCACTGGCCCGAAATCTTATTTATTGCGTTTTGTACAATAACCGCTGTACAGCTGTTCTATTACCTGTATTTTTTTACCCGTTTGGCATTTTACAAAAAACCGAAAGTGGAAAGCTCCATGCAGCATGCTGTATCGGTAATTGTGTGTGCAAGGGACGAAGCGCAAAACTTGGCCGATAATTTACCCGAGGTATTGCAGCAGGATTATAAAAGCACCTTTGAAGTGGTGGCGGTAAACGATAATTCTTACGACGACAGCAAGTATGTGCTGGAGTATTTATCAAAACCCTTCCGCAACCTGCGGCCCATTGAACTGAAGCAGGAAGCAAGACTCATTTCCGGTAAAAAATTCCCGCTGTCAATTGGTATTAAAGAAGCAAAGTATGAGCTGCTGCTGCTTACCGATGCTGATTGTAAACCCGCCGGGCCCAAATGGATAGAACTGATGCGGGGAGCCTTTGTAAACGGGAAAGAAATTGCACTGGGCTATGGCGCTTATTATAAAAAACCCGGACTGCTGAATAAACTCATCCGCTTCGAAACATTTTTATCGGCACTGCAGTATTTCTCTTATGCGCTGGCCGGGATGCCTTACATGGGCGTGGGCCGTAACCTTGCTTACCGCAAAGAATTGTTTTTCCGCAACAAAGGTTTTTCATCGCACAACCAGCTACCCGGCGGCGATGATGACCTGTTCATTAACAAAGTAGCAACCAAACATAATACAGCCGTGGTGCTTGATGAGGAGGCCTTCACCCTGTCGGAACCAAAAACAAAATGGAGCACCTGGCGCAGCCAGAAAACAAGGCATTACAGCGCCAGCAAGCACTACAAATCATCGCACAAATTCCTGCTGGGGTTATTCTCTTTATCGCATTTCCTGTTTTATCCGTTGCTGGCAGCTTCCATTATTTTCTTTAACTGGTGGATGGCGCTCTCGGTGTTTGGTTTAAGACTGATTGTGCAGGGTATTATTTACAGCAAGAGCATGAGCAGGCTCAAAGAAAAAGATCTCTTCTGGCTTTATCCCATACTTGACATCTGGCAATGGTTTTATTATCTTTTATTTGCAAATACTTTATTTAAAAAACCAAGTGCCAATTGGAAGTAGTACTGAAATATTTTGCTGATTTTACCCCGGCGCAGCTGCAGCAACTGCAGCAGCTGGAGGCTGTGTATAAAGAATGGAACGAAAA
>JAACZX010000750.1 GCA_009996555.1 Chitinophagaceae bacterium
GGTGCAGCAAGTACCTGATCATGAAACGGAACTGGCAAAGGAAGTAGAACGCCTGCAGAAAGAATTAAGAGCGGCTACAGATGGCAAACATTTGACTGAAGAAATTCTTATTCAGAAAGCAGGCATAACAGATACACGCATACAGGCTACACAGGTGGCAGATAAAATTGAAGAATTCAGGGAGCATTTAACAGCAATACTTCGTGATACATATTCTTACGAGCAGTTGCTGGCAAGCAACGAACGGCTGAATGAAACAATCATCCGTCTGCAACACGAGAAACGCACAACAGAGGATGAAGTAATTGAATTGAAAACAGTAGCAGAAGAAAAAGAAAAAATAGAAAGTGAACTGCAAACACTTCACAGCTCACTGCAGCAAAAGGAAACGGAGTGGAAAGATAAATCATCAGCCTTTGAATCATCGCTTATGCATCTGAACAGGCAGGTGCATGAAAAAGAAAAAACAGCGAAAGAACTACTGCATGAAAAAGAAGAATTACAGGAGCAGATAGAAGCATTGCATCATAAGCTGGAAGAGCGGGAGCAATTGTCGAAAGAAATGATCCTTGCCATGAAAGATATTGAAACAAGGTTTGCGCATTTTCATCATGCAACAGCCGAAGCTGCCATTGTAAATGGCAACGGCGAAATGCACTACCGTTAATTCTGATATCCTCTAACTATATATGCTATTCAATACCATTGAAATTTCAAAAGAGCTGCATCGGAAATTAGGTGAAGAAGTGATTCGTTCAGCTTCCCCGCAGGCAGCAGGCGGGGAAGTTGTTTTTATTGATCCGCTTTACCAGCTGCGGGTTTTTAATTTTCTCTTTTATGAACCAGACTTTCGGTTTGATCAGTTGCATGATCTTATGTTACTGTTTGAACCGGGAAAACACGTCAACAGTTACCTGCTGCAATACCAGTTGAGCAGTCGCTGTTATACCAATAAACTGTTACTGGCTATTCCCTTTGAACCGGGCAATCATGCATTGTACTCAGTAAAACATTTGTACGGAACGATGGCTGCAAGGTTTGAACAGCACATGCACGACATTCACAACATTACATTCAATGACCGAAGTACGCCTGCAAAACTTATTCGTGAACGGGTGAAGAATATGCTGGCGTTGTTTCCTTTTTCTGTGTAATCGTTTTAAGAATTACTTTTTATTGATCGCCTGCAGTAAACCATTGGCTGGTTTATCAAGCGACAGTTCCCAAAACATAATACCGCCAGTTTTTTTTGCTTTGATGTAATTCGCTTTTTCAGCAATAGATTGTTCATGTGATATTCGTGCTTTGGTTGCAGGCTTTGGGAGCGTGTGCAACAGTATTGCTGAAAAATATAAATCCCGTTTTTGCTCAATATGGATGAGGATTATGAGTAAGCAATACAAAAAAGTAATCGTGTTTAACCAATGGAATAAATGGCGTGTTTATTTTTTACCAAAGCCAGGGTGGTATTGCTCCAGTGTTTTACGCAGGTATTCCCTGTCGAGGTGCGTATAAATTTCAGTGGTGGTAATACTTTCATGCCCAAGCATTTCCTGCACCGCACGCAAATCGGCACCACCTTCCACTAAATGCGTGGCAAATGAATGACGGAACGTGTGCGGTGAAATATTTTTCGTGATGCCTGCTTTTTTTGCCAGTTCTTTAATGATGAGAAAGATCATGACCCTTGTTAGTTCATCGCCACGCCTGTTGAGGAAAACGAAATCTTCTTTTCCTTTTTTTGGCTGGTTGTGAACACGGATATTGTTGACATAGATGCTGATGTATTTAACAGCACTGCTGCCAATGGGCACAAGACGTTCTTTATCGCCCTTGCCAATAACACGGATAAAGCCCACATCAAGATAAAGATTGGAGAGCTTTAAGTTCACCACTTCACTCACACGCAAACCGCAGCTGTACATGGTTTCAAGAATAGCTTTGTTACGGCCGCCTTCCGGTTTGCTGAGATCAATTTCGTTGATGATCTGTTCAATTTCATTATAACTGAGTGTGTCTGGTAAGGAGCGTTTCAGTTTTGGCGCTTCCAGCAATGCAGTAGGATCTTTTACAGTGATCTGTTCCAGCAAACAATATTTGTAAAACTGTTTTAATCCTGAAATAATTCTTGCCTGGCTGCTGGC
>JAACZX010000407.1 GCA_009996555.1 Chitinophagaceae bacterium
CTTGAATCAACATAACTGCTGAAGGAATCGATGTCTTTGTTGAAGTGCGAAAACCAGCTGCTATCGAGCTTGTAAACAAATGCAAATAATTCTTTATCCTGGTGTTTTTGATTGGCCTGTTGTGCATGTGCAGCACCAAATACAACAATTGCAAGTAATAAAGCGGTAATAAATCTCAGTGTACGCATAAAGTAAGGTTTAATGGTAATGATGATGATGATTGTGCGCCTGAAAAAATAGCCCCTCCATTTTTTTCAAAACTTCGGGGCCGTTGGCTGTTCCAACTTTAACCGAGGTATTACAAGGCGTTCACTGTCATTGGCTGAATAACGACAGGATCGTTGTTGGGTGTTGCAATTCGTTCAACAATTTGTTTTGAAGGTGTAGCTGCTGCTTTTGGTTTTTCCGGATTGTAACGGTAGCGAAGGCTGTCGTTTTCTTTCTTACGGTTCTGCAACTCTTCTTCACGTTCTTTCAATTCTTTCTTTTCACGCTCCAGTCTTTCCATTTCACTTTCAATGGTTTCTACTTCACGGTCGGCTTTTTCAATTTTATCTTTTCCGTCAGCACGTTCCAGTCCATCTTCAGTCATAATATATTCCACATCTGTATCATTCCATCCACGGCTGCTCCAGCGATGATCATCTTCCCACTCCCAATCGCCACCACGGCCATTGATGGTGATGTTATGCCATTCTAAACGGTCAACGCTTCTGTCGATAAAAATCCGTTTGCCAACAGGAACTTCAATGGTTACCACCACACGCTGGTTGCGGAATTTTGATTCTTCACTTACTGTAAAACCTTTGTCGAGTGAAAGTACGCTGTCCTTAAAGTTGAGGTTGTACTTGATGGATTGTGCATTGCTCAACGCTTTGCCTTTTGTTGGGCCAGAACTGCGTTTATCATAACGAACATGATAAAGACTGTCGGGGCTTTTTACAATACGCAGGCGGATGTTGTTGATGTAAAGGCTATCGCCATCCATTGTAAACACATCATCAATACCAAAACCACGGCCATAGATCTTCACTTTTGCTGAAGGCACTTTCACGATCATCTTATTTGCAACGGGTTGTGCAATTTCAACAGCTTGCTGATCCTGTGCAGAAACACGGAAGTTGTTAAAGAAAGATGAGATGAGTACTACAAAACAGATCAAACCAACAAACCAAAGGAAGCCGAATGAATAGCCCAGGTATGGGTTACGGCTTTTTGTACCAATGATCTTACGGATAACCCATGTTAACAGCGCAATTACAGGTACTGCAAAGAACAACAACAATGTTCCCCACGCTGCCACATGCTGCCATGTACCTTCCAGGAAAAATCCTTTGAACGGAAAGGCTGCTACACCTGCAAATGTTACACCGATCAACGCCATGAGTAAAGAGAAGGCAATAACACCTGCAATAAACAGGAAGAATGCTTTGAACAATACACCAATTGCATGACCAATACCACCACGTGTTGTACGTACTACTGTTGAACTGTCTGGAGTAACAGGCGTTGCTTTGCTTTTATAACCACCAAGCTCTTCGCTTACACGCTGAGCACCTTCATGAATAGTAGCGCCAACACGTTGTGCACCTTCTTTCAGTTCTTCGCCCATTTGTGTTGCTTTTTCACGAACAGAACCGCCGCTTCCTAATTCTTCCTGAACTGCATTTTTAATACTGTTCACATCAATCTTTTCACCACGCATCTGCAGCTTTTCTGTTGCTGTACTTGCCAAAGGCAATACAATCCAGAGAATTACATAGATCACAAACAATGTTCCGCCAAAGCCACCGAACACGAAATCGGGTTCAAAATCAAAATCGAACCAGGCGTTGCGGAAGATAGAAGAGATGATACCAAGGATCAGTGGTAAACAAAATACCACACGTGGTACCCAAACCGGAATATTGAAATAGCTGGCCAATCCACCTGCTACACCACCAAGTACTTTATCATCAGGATTGCGGAATAAACGCTTGCGGATATTTGTCTTGAGATCTTTCAGCGGTAAAATGATCCACAATACAATGTAGATAAGTACACCGGTACCAAAACCACCAAAAGTGATCAGGGCAAACAGGATACGCACAACAGTAGGATCGATCTTTAAATAATGAGCCAGACCGCTACACACGCCACCCA
>JAACZX010000751.1 GCA_009996555.1 Chitinophagaceae bacterium
GTACGGAATTAAAGTAACCACTATTATGCCGGGCTCTGTTGCCACTTATTTCAATAACCATACACCAAACGATGCTGATGCGTGGAAAATACAACCTGAAGATATTGGTGAACTGGTGGTGGATGTGTTGCAACTGAACCCACGCACATTGCCAAGTAAAATAGAAGTAAGGCCAAGCACGCCGCCAACGAAATAATTTTGCAGAGCGTGAATTGAAAAAAGATTACAAATAAGAAAGGTTCGTGTTAAACGAACCTTTCTTATTAACCAATCTAATGAACATGAATCAACGGATTTGTTGGGTTAAATACGCCATCAGGATTGTGATACCACACCCATGCATGCAAAAGCCATAGATTAAAATCGGTATCATATTTCCATACATCATTGTTTCCGGTAAAACCTGCAGGTGCATTGTTTGGTGACAGCGGAATGGGTACTGCATATTCAACAGCTACCAGTTGCATGCTGCCGTTCTCCATTTTGTTATACACCAGTATTTCCGGCTTCCTGAAATCGAATGTTGCATCAAGGTTGTCCATTTTTAGAAAATGGTAGCCCATATTTTCTCTCACAACATCAATATCTGCATACCCATCTTTTACTGCATTTTTAATATCACGGTAACGGGCAGTGGCTGCACGTGCCTGTTGCAGTTCCCATAGTGTTGTTGCCTGCAGTCCGCTGTAATTAGTAAGCATATCACCGGGAATAAGCATGCTGGTTTTATTCATCAGCATATTATCCTGCAGTGAATTGGATGTAGTACTTGCTTCTTTTGCACAACTGACTGCAAAAAAAAGTAATAGTGCCAATGCTGAAAACAGTAGGGGATGAGCAACGGCCTTTTGTTGATTTGTTTCGGTGTGTAAGATCTGTTTCATGTTAAACTCCTTTGTTTTTGGTTATAGAAAATAGGTGATCGCTTTATGTGAAGGACAGGGTGTATGGTTTTCCAGGGCATAGCTTCGCCATGCTTCATTTTAAACAAACTAAAAGCAATACAGATTCGTTTGTGTAAAACAAAACAGAATAAGGATCGATCTTAAATTGAATGGGGAAAAGAAGACGGTGTTTTTGAACTATTGTTCCTGTATTTTATCAGAATACAGGAACAAATAATGAAAGACCTTTAATGGTGATCTTATTCTTTAGCAGTAGCAGGGCTGATTGTTGTTGCAATTTCAGTAATGTTTGTAACGGGGAAACCGCCTTTCTTACCATGTTCACGCAGGAGTGCTTCGTTTTCGGCCTGGTACACACAATAAATTTTGTTACCTGTAACATAACTGTGCAGCCATTTAATTTTTGGCCCCATTTCAGTTAACACACTGCAGGATTTTTGAGAAATACTTTTCAGATCGGGAGCAGTAAGCTGACCTGCACCGGGAATATCACGTTCAATCAAATAGGTTTTCATTACTGGTTCTTTTTTCGTGTTGTTGTCTGCGGTTTGAGCCGTAGAAGTAAATGCGGCAAATAATAACAATGTAATAAACAGATAGCGGCGTTGCGTGATTGATTTCATAACAAACAGTTTAATTGGTTTAGAATGAAACAAAGATAATTTCAGGTAAACCTGTCTGCCTATCACAATTCACCCAATAAATAGCAAAATTCTGTCAGCAGTACGTAATCATTAATTGACAAGGTCGGAGTAAGCCATTGGAAGAATGCCGTATTTCTTTTTAAAGCATTTTGTAAAATAAGAAGGACTGTTAAATCCTGAATTGAACGCCACTTCTGTTATGTTTTGATTTTTTTTCTTCAGCAGCTCCCGTGCTTTTTCAAGACGGTATTCTTTTAAAAGGTTATTGGGCGACAGATCGCACAAGGCCACTGTTTTCCGGTAAAGCTGCGATTGGCTCATGGCAACGGAGCTGCCATATTCATCCATATTAAAATCCTGGTCACTGTAGTTTTTATCAAGAGCAGTAAACAACAGGTTCAGCAGATTTTGATCGTTGCCCGATAATGTGTACAGGTTATTTTCACTTCCGGTCAAATGATCTTTTGCTACCAGTTCTTTTACAGTTGACGTAATACTTACCTGCGCCGGTTTACCAATAAAGCACAGGCGTTCGGCCAGTTGAATGGTTTCACCAAATAACTGCTCATTTGTTGAAA
>JAACZX010000408.1 GCA_009996555.1 Chitinophagaceae bacterium
GTGAGGGCAGTAATGAGTCAGCAACCGGAATTAAGTTTTCCATTGCCTGTTGAAGAAGTGGTGATGATGGGACGTTATCCGCATTTTGAATTCAATCCATCTGCACATGATCATCAGTTGTGTGATGCTGCAATAGAACGGCTAAAGCTGAATGATTTTCGCAAGCGGAATTATTTAACGTTGAGCGGAGGCGAAAGACAACGTGTACAATTTGCACGTGTGCTGGCGCAATTAGGAGAAGAACCGAAAGAAGGAAATCGTTTTCTTTTTCTCGATGAGCCACTCAATAATTTGGATATCCGTTACCAGCATGAGTTTTTAAAAGAAGCTGCTGCATTTGCTGCGCAGCCTGCAACAGTTGTAGCAGTCATGCATGATCTTAATCTTGCTTTGCAATATGCAGATCGGTTATTGTTTCTGAAAGGAGGAGAGCTGGTAGCTTACGGCAAACCGGAAGAAATTGTAACAGAAGAATTGGTAAAGGAAGTGTTTGCCGTACAAAGCCACATTCTGCAAAACCCGTTGAACGGAAAGCCCATGGTGGTTTATTATTAAGCGTCAGACGTCCTCGTCGGACGTTTTGATAAAGTTGATTATATCGTCCGACGAGGGCGTCTGACGATAATTATTTCATCGGAAGAAAAACTTCTGCCATCATGCAACGTGCACTGCCGCCGCCATTTGTTTCAATGGTTGTAAGATCGGCGTGAATGATTGGGTTATAGCTTTCCAGTTGTTGTATTTGTTCAGGCGTTAAAGCATGATAAGCCTGGCTGCTCATGATCAAATAACGCTGCCCGTTTTTGTTTTGCACCTGCAACATGTTTCCTGCAAAACGGTTCATCTGGCTGTACGAAATTTCAATGATCTGTTTGCCGCTGTTGAGAATGGTATTGCTTACATGGTTGCGCTCTGTAGTATCACGAATACTGTCTAAACAGATCACCACATACTTATCAGCAACACACATCATTACATTGGTGTGATAAATTTCTCCGCCTTTTTCATCAACGCTGTAAAAGCTGCAAGGAGTGTAGTGCATGGTACGGCACCAGTTTTCAAATACTGTTTCATCTGTGCGTGGCGAAAGACAGGCATAAGCAATTTTGTTTTCCCGGTCGAGTACCATACTTCCCGTGCCTTCTAAAAAGTGATCTTCGTTTTCGCTGTCGGTAAAATCAATGGTATTCTTCACTGCAAATTTTGATGCAACTGCATCCAATACATGCTGCTTACGTTCTGCTCTTCTGTTAACAGCATACATGGGGTAGAGTACAATGCTGCCATCGGCATGAAAGCTGATCCAGTTGTTGGGGAAAATGCTGTCGGGTGTATGTGGTTCAGGTGTGTCCTGAACTACCGTAACATCAATGCCGGCTGCAGATAATTTTTGGACAAAGCCATCAAACTCGGCTTCGGCTTTTTCCTGTGCATTTGCATTACTGCCTTGTTGCTGAAATGCATTGTTGACTGATGTTTCTGCATTAAAATCAAACGCAACGGGCTTGATCATTAATATGTGTGAAGTGGTTTGCATTTTTCAGTTCATTGTTAATGGTTATCGAAAAACAGTTACGGGTTATGAGTTGAATGTTACGAGTGGGGTGCCTTAACTCGTAACCCGTAACTTTTAACTCATAACTTATCTCGTAACAACGGCATACTCATACAATGGCTGCCGCCTCTTGCTCTCGACAGTTCCGCACTGGGCAACAGGATCAATGTGTTTTCGATTGTTTCAGGATCAACACCGTTTTCGAACTGCTCAAATGCTTCGGTAGTGGTGAGGACGTTGAAGCCCGCTTCTTTAAATGCTTCGGCTGTTTTATCGTTACGGTCATAACCGATTACTACACCTTCTTTTATTGCCACTACATTACAACTGTCGGTCCATTGCTCACGCTCATCGTGCGGGAATACATTGTTGCCGCTGTAAATAATTTTCACATCAGATGCTGCTACACCAAAATCTTCAATGCTGATCTGTCGCAACAACGATTCAATACCGGTTACACGTTGCGGTACACTGTAATCTCTTGTACGCACATACTGCTCGTTGGCAGGTTTGCGGAACTGCAGAATTTCTACCTGCTCCATTTCCAGTTGTCGTGGATTGTGCGAAA
>JAACZX010000752.1 GCA_009996555.1 Chitinophagaceae bacterium
CCGATTACCTGTTCAAAAAATATCCTTACAAAGGCGAAGGCTTTTTAACTGAGATGCGCAGCAAAATGGTGAACCGTGCAACGCTCAATGATATTGCTGTGCGGATGGGTTTAAAAAAGATCACACTTTATAACAAAGGCGATAATTCACTGAAGATATCCCAGATATTCGGTAACACACTTGAAGCGTTACTGGGTGCTATTTACCTTGATCTTGGTTACAAAAAAACACAAAGGTGGATTGTTAAGAATGTGATTGTTCCTTATCTGTTCATGGAAGATCTTGAAGTGTTAGAGATCAATCATAAGAACAAATTGTACGGATGGGCAAACAAAAACGGAAAGGCGCTGGATTTTGAAACGCTGGATGAACGATTGGAAAACGGGAGACGTTTGTTTACCATTGGTGCAGTGGTTGATGGTGAAGTGATTGCAGAAGGGAAAGCGTTTAATAAAAAAGATGCCAGCCAGATTGCTGCACAAACTGCGGTAGAAAAACTTGGAATTGTTTGATGTAAAGAATGATACTAAAAAGCTCAACAGATTTTCTGTTGAGCTTTTTTAGTTGCAGAGAGGAAGGGATTCGAACCCTCGATGCAGTTTCCCGCATACACACTTTCCAGGCGTGCTCCTTCAACCACTCGGACACCTCTCTTTATTGGGGCAGCAAAAATACAGTTATCACTTTGAGCTGCCGAATAATTTTTGAGCATTCGAAGTTGTTCCTGCTGCAATTTCCTCAACGGAAATAGTCATTGCTTCAGACATTTTATCAACTACATATTTTAAGTAGGAAGGTTCGTTGCGTTTGCCTCTGAATGGAACAGGAGTTAAATAAGGTGCATCGGTCTCAAGCACCAGGTATTCCAAAGGAATTGACGAAAGAACTTCAGCCAATCCTGATTTTTTATAAGTAACCACTCCACCGATACCCATTAAAAAACCAAGATCCATAATTTGCTTAGCTTCTTCTGCCGAGCCGCCAAAGCAATGGAAAATACCTCTCAGCTTTCCATTTTGATGCTCCTTTACAATATCAATACAATCCTGCATTGAATCCCGGCTGTGGATCACAATCGGCAGGTTTAGTTCCGATGCCCAGTTAATCTGTTTGCGGAAAGCATCTTTTTGTTCAGCTGCAAAAGTTTTGTCCCAATAGTAATCAAGCCCGATTTCACCCACTGCAGCAAAAGGTCTTTTTTTCAGCCACTCTTCCACCAGCTTCAGCTCATCTGCTGCATTCTCTTTTACATAGCAGGGGTGCAGTCCCATCATTGCCACACATTCTCCCGGGTATTGCTCTTCCAGTTTCAGTAAATCAGGAATAGAACTGCTGTCAACATTGGGCAGGTAGAAACGGGTAACTCCTTCAGCACGGGCACGGGTTAAAACTTCATCTATATCTGCCTGGAACTCTTCAAGGTACAAGTGGGTATGTGTATCTATTATTTGCATAAACTGCAAAAATACACTGTTCTAACAAGCAGGAAAGGTGATTTGGCGTTTGAAACCGAACGATGGTGCTAAATATTTTTAACGTTGTTTAAACCAAGTTCGGGGTACAAGGTCTTTGTACTGTTCAGTTTTAAATTAAACCACCAAAAGCGTGTATCATGAAAACAAGCATTCTCTCAACAAAAAGCATACTGGCGCTCCTGCTTATAGGCGCTATCAGTTTTACAGCCTGTAAAAAGGAAGCAAGCGAATCGAAAACCGAAGAATTGTCAACCGTTGAAATTACGGAAAGCAACAGCGAGGCTGAAGCTGCATTCGACGATGTATTTAATAACACAATGGGTATTGGTGCCGAAGCCAACGGCGAATCGTTGGGCATTACGGCCGGTGTAGGTATTTATGGTCGCATGGAAGGAAGCGACCTTACCGGAAGGGTGGACAGTGTACGCTGTTTTACCATTACTGTAGCGCCAACTACTCCCGGTGTTTTTCCAAAAACTGTGACCATCAATTTTGGCGATGGTTGTTTGGGAAAGGATGGCAAACTCAGGAAAGGGAAGATCATTACCGTGTTTACCGGGCCCATGGGTATTCCGGGCAGCAAGGCCACCACAACATTTGAAAATCATAAGATTGACAGCGTGAAAGTGGAGGGCAAACACGAAGT
>JAACZX010000753.1 GCA_009996555.1 Chitinophagaceae bacterium
GAAACTATTGTGGAAAGAATAGTTGTAAAATAGAATAAGAGGGTGTTGATAATAACAGTGGGACTCATGAGTCCCACTGTTATTATTGCTACAATTGTTTGAATGCTTGAAATGAATCTCCGACATTACAGATCAAAGACAGTTTATCCATCACCGCTTCTACCAGCGAATCGGGGCAGGAAGCGCCACTGCTGATAAGGATTTTAAGCGGTCGTTTTGCAGGTAAAAAATCTTTGGTAACGTATTCTTTCTTATCATGAAAGTTAAAGTGCATGATCTCTGTTGCAGATATGATCTTGTCTGTTCCGTTAATAAAGTAAGTGGGTAGTTTTTCTTCGCACAATTCAACAAGATGTGTGGTATTTGAACTGTTGTAGCCGCCAACAATAATTGCTATGTCAGCATCTGTTTCCAGCATGCCCGATACTGCTGTTTGATTATCATTTGTGGCATAACAAAGTGTATCTCTTGTGTCAGCAAACCGTTCACTGATGGTATCTGCATTTAAATTGTAATGCTGAATCATTACTTGCTTTAAGTACTCGGCAATAGCTTGTGTGTCGCTTGCCAGCTGCGTAGTTTGATTTACCACGCCAAACCGTTGCAGATCTTTCGTTATATCAAACCCAGCGGAATACCGGCCTTTAAATTCATCGTAGAATGCGGCATCCTGCTTCTCTCCGGTAATGTATTTGCTTAATTCAATTGCATCCTGCATGTCGTTCACAATAACAGTGGGAGTGTGTGAACTCGCATGAGAAAAAGTTGCTCTTGTTTCTTCGTGTTTTGGTTTACCATGTACTACTATGGAGTATCCTTTATTGGCAAGTTGTTCGCTTCTGTTCCACACTTTCTCAACAAAGGGGCAAGTTGTGTTGTACTTCTCAGTTTGAATTCCTTTTTCATTCAGCATTTGCTCAATATCAAGTGTAGTGCCAAATGCCGGAATAATAACAACATCTTCTGCTGTTAATTGACTGAATGCAATAAGCTGTTTACCATAAGTGTCTTGCAAAAACTGAACACCCCTGTCAATAAGCGTTGCATTAACCTGTGGGTTATGAATCATTTCACTCAAAAGAAAAATGCGTTTACCTGGATTTTCTTCTATTGTTTTAAATGCTATTTCAATAGCGTTTTCCACCCCGTAACAAAACCCAAAATGGCGGGCTAAGTAAAACTGTACTTCACCAAGATCTATAAGAGTAGGGGTAAAGTCTTTCTTCAGTTTGTCTTCCTGTTTGCGTTTGTCCTTAATGGCAGTAATGAAGGAACTGCGGTAAATATTGGGAACTTCAAATTTTTTCATGGTATCGTATAACAGCTGCAAAGGTACAAGGTTTAATCCTATGGCAAATTGTAATAGAAACCCTTTCATGGCTTGTATTTGGCGTTTGGTTCGTAACATTGGGGTGAATTATGACCACTCCAACTGTATTTAAACCCGCTGATTGGGTACACTCATCTAATATTTACGAGGTTAATCTCCGTCAGTATTCCAGTGCAGGAACGTTCCATGCTTTTGCAAAGCATCTGCCACGTTTAAAAGAAATGGGGGTTGAAATTATTTGGTTTATGCCTGTAACACCTATCTCTGTTAAAAACAGGAAGGGCACTTTGGGTAGTTATTATGCCTGCTCAAGCTATGTACAAACCAATCCTGAGTTTGGAACAATTGATGAATTCAAATCGTTGGTAAAGCAGATTCATGAACTTGGAATGAAGGTGATCATTGATTGGGTAGCCAATCATACAGGATGGGATCATGAATGGACCATCAGCCATCCTGAATTTTATACACAAGACCATCAGGGAAATTTTAAACCCCCGGTAGATAATTGGGAAGATGTGATCCATCTGAATTTTCATAACCCTGCATTGCGAAGAGCAATGATCGAAGCAATGAAGTTTTGGGTAAATGAATGTGGAATAGATGGCTTTCGTTGCGATATGGCCATGCTTGTGCCAGTTGATTTTTGGGAACAGGCACGAACTGCACTTGATCAAGTGAGGCCATTGTTCTGGTTAGGAGAATTTGATCAGTGGAATGATGAACCTTTTGCACATGTGTTTGATGTAAGTTATACATGGCATTGGATGCACATCAGCGAA
>JAACZX010000409.1 GCA_009996555.1 Chitinophagaceae bacterium
TTGGCCAAAAAGTATTGTTGCGTTTATCCCATGATACGCTTAATCCCAAACCGGATACCTGGTAGGGTTGTCTGCCTGCAACATTTTGCTGATCGAACAAACCACCGCTCTTTACATTGATATCGATCACACGCTGGAAATCGTAGATCAGGCCTGCAAAGAATTTCTGGGCAATAAGCCGTTCTCCATGCAGGTGTATATAAAACTGGCGGAAATCATATTCCTCTTCATTGCTGTCAGGTGTTGCATTGCCCATTCCCCAAAAACGATCAGGGAATGAGCTGAAGGAGAAGTGACTGTTGAGTATGTATTTCTCGCCGGGAAAAAATACCGGTCCGTTAATGGTAAAAAGAAATTGTTTACGTAACGAATAGCTGCCAAGAAAACGAATAGATGAAGTGCGTGTGGTGGTATCTTTTTTTCTTGTAGTATAGAATGTGTATGTGCCTCCTGCTCCAAACGACCAGTCTGTTTCAATGGAGCGGGAAACAACGGGTAATGCCAGCAAATGACTTCTGTTGCCTGTTGTATCGTTTTTTGTTTGTGCTGAAAGCTTCAACAGCAACAACAACTGAACAAATGAAAAAAGTAATTTGAGCAATGTATTCAACTGCATGTATCAGAAAGTTTGTATCAGTTGAAGAAACGCTTTACCAATATATTGATTGATGTCTGAAGCCAGCATTGCCTCCTGTGAACATGCAGCAGCAGCAAGATCACCTGCCGCACCGTGAAGATAAACGCCCAGTATTGCCGCATCTTCTGCACTGTAACCCTGCGCCAGTAAGCCGGTGAGCATGCCTGTTAATACATCGCCGCTACCTGCTGTTGCCATACCTGCATTACCGGTATGGTTGAACCATGCATTACCATTGGGGCAGGCTATAAATGTGTGATGGCCTTTCAATACAATCACACAATTCAATTCTTCTGCTTTTTGCTGAGTCAGCAGCATGCGGTCGAAATCATTTGCTGCTTTTCCAAAAAGCCGCTCAAATTCTTTCGGATGTGGTGTAAGGATACACTCTTCATGCAGATGTTTGCTGAGATCTTTTTTAATGGATAGTAAATTGAGTGCATCTGCATCCAGTACAATTGGCTGGTGTGCGGTTTGGAGCAGTTGTACCAGCATTTCGGCGGTTTCTTCGTGCAGATCAATACCCGGTCCTATACCAATTGCTTCATAACGCAGAAGGTCACCCGAAACTGTGGTTAAATAATGTTCTTCAGGATCAGTATCAACCATTGCTTCGGGAACAGATGATTGAAGCACCGTATAACCGCAACGTGGGCTGCGAACAGTGAGTAATCCTGCTCCACTCCGTAAACAGGCTTCGGCACTTAAAACAGCAGCACCCATCTTTCCATAACTGCCTGCCATGAGTAATGCATGACCATAATTGCCTTTGTGGGAAAATGGTTTTCGTTTTTTATAAACAGAACGTACAGTTTCAAGATCAATCAACTGACGTGCTGCAACTGTTGATGCATAATAAGCAGGATGCAAACCGATATTGAGTAAATGAACAATGCCGCAATTCTCTGCATTCTCCGGCAGCAGGAAACAGGTTTTATACAACTGAAAACTTAACGTGTGATCGGCTCTGATACAAGTGTGACCTTTGCAACTGCTATCGGCATACATACCACTTGGCAGATCAATTGCCACAACCGAAGCGGGTGAAAGATTAATATGCTGCAACAGTTCTTTCATGGTGCCATCAACCGGTTTGTTGATGCCTGTACCAAGTAACGCATCAATAACAAGTGAGTGTTGATCCAATGCCGGAAAAAAATCAGCTGACTGAAGAAAGTGAATAGAGGTGGTGTGTTGATGCAATCGCTGAAGATTTACCTGGAAGTCTTCGCTCCCCATTTTCCCTGTTTCAAGGATATATACCGATACCGCAATGCCTTGCTGCAACAGTTGTCTTGCAATGGCCAGTCCATCGCCACCATTGTTTCCTTTGCCACAAAAGATGGCGATCTTTTTATGCGTGCATTTGTTTTGCAACAGCCAATCGGTGCAAGCAGTTGCGGCACGTTCCATCAGATCAATTGATGAAACGGGTTCGGCAGCAATCGTAAAGGCATCCCAGGC
>JAACZX010000754.1 GCA_009996555.1 Chitinophagaceae bacterium
CACTACACCGGGCAGATAAAATTCTTATTCATTCTTTCAGTTTCATTTACCCATATCAATACCTTTACAAACCTCACCAACAAACAGCTATACACTATGCGGATCTTTCTTTTAACAACAGTAATATTTTTTTCACTAACCGGTCTTAACGCACAAACAAAAAATGCACCACTTAAGATCACGCATTTAACCGGCGATTTCTATATCTATACCACTTACAATACTTACCAGCAAAGCCGGGTGCCTGCAAACGGAATGTATGTTGTTACAAACAGTGGTGTGGTGATGTTTGATACGCCCTGGGACACTACACAGTTTCAGCCATTGCTCGACAGCATCCAGGTAAGACATAACAAAAAAGTGACCATGTGTTTTGCTACACATTGGCACAGCGATAAAACTGCCGGACTTGAATATTACCGTCAACAGGGTATCAATACTTACACCACCGTTCTTACTGATGAACTGAGTAAGAAGAACGAAAAAAAACGGGCTGAGTTTTTAATGACAAAAGACACGGTGTTTCGTGCAGGACAGTACAAGTTTGAAACCTATTATCCCGGTCAGGGACATACCGAAGACAATATTGTGATCTGGTTCGAAAAAGAAAAAATCCTGTTTGGCGGTTGTTTAATAAAAGGCGCTTCTGATGAAAACCTTGGCTTTTTAGGCGATGGCAACATCAACGAATATGAAACCACGCTCACAAGAGTGCAGAAAAAATTCCCTAACCCAAAGTTCATTATTGTGGCACACAGCGATTGGAACAACCTCAACTCGCTGAAGCATTCAATAGAGATGGCAAAGGAATTGAAAAAGAAGAAGAACTGATTGACGTTAACTGAAAGACAGACCGATGTCATTCTTCAGCAACCGCTTATTCTACTTCAACCCTGACAAAAAACACCTTTACTACTTTGCGGTTGAATGAAGCCTGATAATAATCAGTTTTTTAAACGGCGTATCCCATTTTATCGCCCAACAGACGACAATAAATTTGCAGCATCAAATAAATCTGTCCAAAAAAGGCGGTTTATTAGCTGTATTCAACTAATTTTTACTTTATGAATCGGTCGGTTTATATCATCACACCATCTAACCAAAGCGGAAAATCCATCATCAGTCTTGGGCTGATGCAAATGCTGCAACGCACCACGCCACGGGTTGCTTTCTTTAAACCTGTTATTGAAGACAAGGAAGAAAAGGACAATCACATCGATGCTGTTCTTTCGCACTTTAAAATTCCGATGGAATACGAAGAGGCCTATGCTTTTTCAAGAAGTGAATTAAATGAGCTGCGCAACCAGGGCCGCATCAATTATGTGTACGAAGAGATCATTGATAAATACAAGAAGCTGGAAGAGCGTTTTGATTTTGTGCTGGTGGAAGGCAGCGATTTCAACGAAGAAACATCGGTGTTTGAAGTAGACTTCAATGCATCGCTGGCAACATCGCTGGGTATGCCTGCATTGCTGGTGATAAAAGATAATTTTGATTCCTGTGAAGAACTTGTAGAACATGTACAGTTGCAGCTGCATTCCTTTCTTGCAAAAAATATCAAGATCATTGCTGTGTTTGTAAGCCGCTGTACCAAAGATGTTGTAAAAGCAGAAAAAGCACTCAAAGCAAGACTGCCCAAAGAACTGATTGTATCGCTGATTCCGAACAGCGAAGAATTAGGGCATCCTACCATGAAAGAAATTGCCGACGAATTAAAAGCACATGTGTTGTTTGGCAGCGATAAGCTCGATACGATTGCACGCAATTCTATTATTGGCGGTATGCAGCTGGCCAATTACCTCAACCGCATTTCACCCGATTGTGTGGCGGTAATGCCCGGCGACAGATCGGACCTTGTCATTGGTACCATGCTGGCAAACATGTCGCCCAACTATCCTCGTGTGGCAGGTCTTGTATTAACAGGTGGTTTTTTACCTGAACGTTCGGTGGTAAATCTTATGGATGGCACACAACAAACACTGCCTGTTTTAGCAGTAAGCACGGGTACGTTTGAAACAGCATCACGCATTGCCAACATCCAACCAAAGATCTATGCAGGCAATGAATACAAAATAAGATTAGCGAT
>JAACZX010000476.1 GCA_009996555.1 Chitinophagaceae bacterium
CCATCGGCAATGGCCAGTTGCGGGCCAAGGTGCGATATCATACCACACACATGATGTTCTTTACTGCCGAAATGAAAACTACGTTCTCTTCCCTTGCTGTAGCCCTCTTTATTACCCTGCCATTGCATAAAGAGTTTGTTCAACGGCATGTTGCGGGTGGTAAACACACCCAGGTTACGGTGCAGGGGCATTATCCACTCATCGGGTTGCAGGGCAAGTGTGGCACCCACGGCAATTGCTTCCTGGCCAATTCCACTAAACCATTTGCTAATTTTCCCCTGCCTGAGCAATAAAAGCATCTTTTCTTCGATTAATCTGGGGTACAGCAAGCTTTTATAAATACCGGCCAGCTCAGTATTGGTAAGGTTTTTGCGTTCAAACAGCATTTTAAAATTCAATATCTGATGAGAAACAAAGTTCTGCTTTCGTTCCGTTTAAAAAAGGAATTTCTTTTACTAATGTTTGTAATTTGTTTGCTGCTTCCGTTTATGCTGCAGGCACAAGGAAGTATTCCTGACAGCAGCAAAACAAAGATCATTTTAAAAACCGGCGAACTGAAAGTGCGGCAAATGGGCAGCAACTGGCAGTTCAGCTTTCCCCGTACTCAATTCAAATCGGCATTGAAAGTGGTGAACAGCAACGGTGCTGTTGTAAAAGCAACCATGGTGGATGAAGGAATGGAAGTAACATCGGTTTCGCTGAACCAGTTACCAAAAGGAATTTATCAATGTATTTTGGAAAACCGCACACAGCGTTTTGCTGCAAGGGTGCTGGTACGTTGATGAGTTAATTTGTTTTATCTCTCCCTTCTTCTTTCAACACCATTTTATGTACAAAAGAGTTAATGATGGATAAACAAATGCTGAAGAGCAGTGCATACCAGAAGCCATCTACCACAAAGCCTTTTACAAAATAGGCATCAAGCAAAATAATACAGGCGTTTATTACAAACAGGAATAAGCCCAGTGTAAAAATGGTAGCTGGTAATGTAAACAATACAAGAATGGGTTTTACAATTGCATCAAGCAGGGCCAGTACAAAAGCTACAGCTATGGCTGTAAAAAAATGATTGATGCTGATGCCGGGCAAAACATACGCCAGCAAAAAAGCATTGACCGCTGTAATAAGAACCTTGAGTACAAATTTCATTTCAAGTATGTTTAATTGGTTTGAACCACGAAGACTCAAAGACAGAAAGAAGCACAAAGAATAATTCCCTCTGTTTTACCTTTTATTATTACACCACCACCAATTCATAAAACTTTTCCGGATGTAAATACTTATTTGCAAGCTCCTGCAATTCTTTTGCCGAAATGGTTTTGATTGTATTTACCGATTTGTAAAAATAGTTCTCATCAAGCCCGTTCAAAATTAAATTCTTCCAGCGGCCAATGATGTGGAACGGACCATCAAGATCGCCCAGGATTGTGCCAATAAGATAATTCTTTACCAGCTGCAGTTCTTCTTCATCTACCAACTCTTCACGAAGGTCCTTCATTTCATTGTACACTTCTGTAATAGTTGCTTCACACACATCACGGCCTGCTTCGGTACTTATCATCCATGCTGTGGAAGAAATATGGTTCATGATATAACTGTGAATGCCATAGGTATAACCTTTGTCTTCACGTATATTACTCATTAGCCGTGAACCGAAAAAACCACCGAACAAGGTGTTGAGCACCTGCACCGGTTGAAAATCGGGATGATGACGGTTTGGAAAAGGCTGTGCCAAACGGATTGCGCCCTGTACTCCTTTTTCATCGTTGATGATGCGGTATTTTTTTTCTGCTGAAGGTGTAAGCGGGTGTACAATGGTTGGAATTTCCTTTTGGTTCAAAGGCAACTGGCCAATCGTGTTATTCAGCTGTTGTGCAAAGTCTGCAGGCAATAAGCCGGCTGCAAAAATGATGCACTTACCTTCAGTATAATATTTCCTGTAATAAGCCTGTAACTGCTCCTGCTGCAATGCATCATAATCTTCTTTGTTACTGTACACACCATACGGATGGTTTATACCAAACACATATTCATCAATAAGGCGACCTGCAACAAAATCGCATTTCTTCAGGTTCACACTCAACCGCTGCTTCATATTCTGTCTGTAAATATCCAGTTCATGTTGCGGATAAACAGCATCGGTGATCATTTCTGCAACTACCGGCAGGTGTGTGGCCAAATGCCTGTTGATGCAATGCAGAACAATATTTGCTGTTTCGTTGTAGCAACCACGGCTCAGGTGTGAGCCATAGTAATCAAAATGCTCATTGAGTTGAAACGCTGTTTTACCTGTAGTTCCGTTCTTTATTAAAAAGTTTGTTGCTGCTGCAATGTTATTCTGCTCTTCATACCAGTTACCTGCGCTGAACACCAGCTCCACACTCATTACTTCCTGTGTACCTGCATTTACGGCATATACTTCCACACCATTATCCAGCACATATTTTTCATAAGGTTTCAGCTTAAGATCAAACTCTGTTGCGTCTTTTATTGGAGGGGCTTGTAGTCTGTTTAACATTCATTATTATTGTAATTGGCGAAGTTAGTTACTTTCTAAAAAGATAAATTAATTTATTGGTTTATGCGGCGTATAAGCATCTTCATGGTTATCACATTCCTGCTTGTACTTGTTTCTATTACCACCGCCGCACTGTGTTTCCTTTTTGCGTTCAACTATGAAGAGTTCATCCGTTTTTTCCTGTTAAAAATGGACAAGCCTTACCTGTATCAAAAGGCTGCAGATTATTTTCCTGCATCAAGCTTTTCACTCATCCGCATTGTTTCAATTATACTTGCTGTGTTTGTATTGGTGGTGGTGCTGCAATTTATCAGGCACAGACATCGTATTTTACAAAAAACAGAGAAGGTTACCTCTGCTTTATTAACTACTGCAGTAAAGCATATACAGCTGAGTTTACCGCAACAAAGATCCGGTCGCATCTTCCTGTTGTTCATATTCCTGTTCTACATTGTTCGCACAGTGCTCTGCATTTTTCTTTACCCGATTGATTTTGACGAAGCAGATACTTATCTTCTTTTCAGCTCACAAGGTCCGTTAGTATCAGCCAGCTTTTATCCATTTCCAAACAACCATATTCTTTTTTCTCTTCTTACTTCCATAACATCCTGGATCATTCCAGATCCTGAAACAGCGCTGCGGCTGCCACTTGTGATCATTGGAATTTTCCTTCTGTATTTTTTGTTTGGTTTTTTGAAACGCATCTTTTCCGAAACAGCAGCATTTGCCGGCATTTGCCTGTTTGCAGGAAGCTACCCAGTTTATCTTTTTTCTTTTTTGGCAAGAGGATATCTTTTACTGCTGCTGTTTTACACAGTTGCATTTTATGCCTTTTATCAATTGGTCATTCAAAAAAAGAATGAAAGGAAATATAAACTTCTCTTCATCATTGCCAGTATTGGCGGTTTGTATACCATCCCTACTTTTTTATATGCACTGGCAGGGTTTGGATTGCTCTGGTTTATTCATTTGCTTTTAAACGGCAGCAAAGCAGGTTGGCTTGGGTTCATTAAAACCTTCTTCATTACAGGATTTGTTACTGCTGTTCTTTATACACCGGTATTTATTACTGCAAGGTGGGAAACACTACAGCCGTACATGAACCCAACTTACCAGCAAAGCGATACGCTTACCATGTTCCGGTTTTCCTTTCGTTATATGGTGGAATATTTGCTTTCGCCCAATGCTGCTGTGGCAGTGATGATTGGTTTTGTTTCTTTTGCTGGAAGTGTGCTGATTTTTCGAAAATTAACGAATGTCCACCAGCAATTACTGTTGTTTTGTTTTTTACAATTGTTATTTCCGTTTTTTATCTTTTTTGCATTCAGGCAAGCTTTCCCAGTAAAACCGTGGATGCATCTTACAGTTATTATAGCAGTTGCAGGTGCTGCTGTTTTTCATTTTGTTTACAGCATTTTTCCAAAGCTTAAATCAATGTTACCATTGCTGCTGTTTTTAATACTGGCAGGGGAGACGTTTATTTGTTACACACATCGAACAAAAGTAAGTGTAACACAGTACAATTCCATTGCAGCGCATTTTGAACCATTCATAAAATCAGGAAAAATAAAAACTGTATATGCTGATATACCTTACTTTAAAACAATGATGGGCTTTTATGCTTACAAGCATGATCAAAAGCTTACAACCTACAGCAGCCGCAAAAGAAGTAACCGCTTTGAGGAGTTTGATGCTTCAAAAAAATACGATCTCATTTTTACAGCCACAGGAAGACCGCTTTTAAATCAACTTCAGCATCAATACGACACATTGCTGGTAAAAGACGGCATTGTTGTATTATCGATCAGGCAATAAATCTCAATTAATTCCTGCTCAGATAAAACAAGGTATTGCTGTTGCGTTCGTCGAATAGTTTTTTACTTTCTTCCAATACTTCTTCGGCTGTAATGCTTTGGTATTTCGCCAGCTCATCGTTCATGAGTTGTGCATCGCCCAGCAATTCATAAAATGCAAGGCTGTTTGCCCGGCTCATCACACTCATATCTTCAAACAGGATTGTACTTTCTGTTTTATTGATCACTTTCTGTAATTCCTTTTCATCTACCAATTCCTCGGTCATCTTTTTCACTTCTTCATTTACTGCTGCTTCGGCATCTTCAATCTTTATACCCTTCACCAGTTTGCCTTCAATGGTGAGTAAGCCATTATCAACACTTCCAAAATGATAACATTCAATATTGCTGAACAGTTTCTTTTCCTTCACCAGTTTTTCATACAACCTGCTGCTGGCACTGCCACCAAGAATATCGGTAATAAGATCTGTTACATAATAGCCACGTTCAAGTCTTGATGCCATGTGCCATGTTTTTACAAAAGCATCCAATGGCACATCTGCTTTTACTTCCAGCCGGCGGGCTTCTGTTTGTACAGGTTCTTTTGGCAGATTGCGAACATATTTTTCACCCGCAGGAATTGGTCCAAACCATTTTTCTGCAAGCTTCAATACATGTTCTGTTTCTACATTACCAGCCACAACCAGAATGGCATTTGCCGGTGTATAATGTTTAAAAAAGAAATTCTTTACATCCTGCAGTTCTGCATCTTCAATATGTTTCAATTCCTTTCCAATCGTCATCCATTTATACGGATGCTGTTTGTAAGCCATTTCCCGCATTTTATGCCACACATCACCATACGGTTTATTGAGGTAGTGTTCCTTAAACTCCTCACTCACTACTTTGCGTTGTACGTCCAGACTTTTTTCACTGAAAGCAAGACTGAGCATACGATCGCTTTCAAGCCAGAAAGCTGTTTCTAAGTTTTCAGCAGGTAACTGGCAGTAATAATTGGTGAGATCGTTTGTGGTGTAAGCATTGTTTTCGCCCCCGGCCAATTGCAACGGTTCGTCGTAATCAGGAATATTCACGGAGCCGCCAAACATCAAGTGCTCAAACAAGTGCGCAAAGCCGGTTTGTTTTTCATCTTCATCACGGGCACCCACATCGTACAACACATTTACCACTGCCATGGGTGTAGCAAGATCTTTATGAATAAGTAACCGTAAACCGTTCGCTAATGTATATCGTTCAAACTGGATCATAATAATTGTATCACTTAACTGGTGAAATGAAATTCTCTTTTTTGAAAAAGAATGTAAAATTCGGTAAAAAACGTTTGAGCAAACAGCTTACTTTAAAATACTGCCGATTTTTAATTCAAACATCATGGGATGTGTGTTGCGGAAAATGAGGATACGCAGTTTTTGTCCCGGGTTTTGAAGCAATGCTTTGTATTGACTGATGCTGTTGCTGAAATTGTTCTCTATTCCAAAAATTATGTCGCCCGGCATTAACCCGGCATGTTCTGCTGGTGAGCCTTGCTGAATTTCTGTGATCATTACCTTTCCGTCAATAAAATAATAGTTCATGCCGGTGTAAGAATAATCAAATGCCTCACGCATGTGTGTGTTTGGCGTAATATGAATGAGCCGTTCAGGATAATTCAACACAATATTGAACCGGCGGAGCAGATCGCTGCCAAGCAACCCCTTAACGGCCGGGTAGCCCAGTACATTTGCTGAATCGTTGTACACATGCAGTGGAATTTTTTTGAACTTATATGGTCCCAGTTTCATCCGCTTTAACGTGGTAAGACGCATGCCAATCTTTCCAATCAACCCTTCCACCTGTGTGCTTACCGATTTCCTGTCTTTGCTGATAAGTGTGCTGTCTTTAATAAACTGTTCCGAAAGTAATAAAGCAAGCCCTGCTCCGGTATCAAAATAAAAGTTCAGCAGGTATGAACGTTCATCCTGCACATAATGCTGAGTAACAGGTATTGAAGCAAATGAAGGACGCAGGAAGCTTCCACGCTTGGGATATTTATAAGTACCGGGCATATACACACTCATCATGTGTTTATCGTAATCAAGTGCCACAATATACCTGCGCAGGAAAGAAAACCCAATGATACCGTCTACACGCAAACCATACACTTCTGTCAGTATCTGGTAGTCGTTAATATGAAAATCAAGGTTGGTTACATCCAGCCCCGGAAAATGCAGTGTGCCGTTTTTATAATAATGGATATTTTTCACCCCGCCGATGCCCCGCACAGTCCTGTCGCTTGGTTCAAGAGGCAGCTTGTAATAAAGTGCGGTAGTGGTATCAAGCGAAATACCGCCACTTCCCGTATCCAGTATAAAATTCAAGGTATCGGGCAGGTCGTTCAGTGTGGCGTGAAGGATGATAATGCCGCCGGTAAGCTGCTCAAACTGAAAGCTGGTAAGCAGCCGGGCTGTAGGATATTCGCTGCCCTGAGCAGAAAGCTTTCCGCAAAACAGCAGCAGCAATATGGTTTTGGCAATCTTCAATTTGTATGACAATAAAGGCTTAACCGGAAAGACAACCTGAACCTGCAGAACGCTTCATGGTTGGTAAAATATCCATGTGTACCTTTGCTTCCACTAATTTCACGAAATAAACGAATGACACGAAGAGAAGGATGAGTTATTTTTAAACAGATTCTTGTTTTGTCGCTTTGTTACTATTCGTTTCTCAACCCTACACAGTATGAACCTCAACGATCTTTATCAAAAGGCTTCGAACTTTGAATTTTTAACGGTAGAAGAAGGCATGTTCCTTTTTGAACATGCTCCGCTTACTGAGTTAATGTTTGTGGCCGATGAACTCCGCAAACAGCAAGTGCCGCATGGTAAGGTAACCTGGCAGATAGACCGCAATGTAAATACCACCAACGTGTGTATTGCCAATTGTAAGTTCTGCAATTTCTTTCGCATACCCGGCCATCCCGAAGCATACATCACCGATATTGAAACCTATAAAAAGAAGATTGATGAAACCATCCGCTGGGGTGGCGATCAGTTGTTGTTACAAGGCGGGCATCATCCTGAGCTTGGGTTGGATTTTTATGTGAAGCTGTTCAAACAACTCAAAGAATTATATCCAACCATTAAACTGCACACATTAGGCCCCCCCGAAGTAGCACATATTACCAAGCTGGAAAAAAGCACACACCATGAAGTGTTGAAGGCGCTGAAAGAAGCCGGTATGGATTCGTTGCCCGGCGCTGGTGCTGAAATATTGATCGATCGTGTTCGCCGTTTGATCAGCAAAGGAAAATGTGGTGCGCAGGAATGGCTCGATATTATGCACGAAGCTCATAAACTCAACATCACCACCAGTGGAACCATGATGTTTGGTCATGTGGAAACACTTCGTGAACGTTTTGAACACCTGGAGAAAATCCGTGAAGTGCAGAGCCACAAACCGGCTGAAGCAAAAGGTTTTCTTGCTTTCATTCCGTGGACCTTCCAGGATGTTGATACGTTGCTGGCAAAGATCCGTGGCGTACACAATTTAACTACTGCTGAAGAGTATGTGCGTATGATTGCGATGAGCCGCATCATGTTGCCCAATGTAAAAAACATTCAGGCAAGCTGGTTAACAGTTGGTAAACAAACTGCGCAGCTTTGCTTACATGCAGGTGCAAATGATTTTGGCAGTATTATGCTGGAAGAAAATGTAGTGAGCGCCGCAGGTGCACCACACCGCTTTACTTACAAATCTATACAGGATGCCATTCGTGAAGGAGGTTTTGAACCGCAACTCCGCACACAGCAGTACGAGTGGAGAGAATTACCGAATGTGATTGAAGAGCAAGTGGTGAATTATTAAAAATACAGTTGATAGAAACACGCCTGCCCGACAAAAGCTATGCAGGCGGGGGTGACGCAGATTATTGCGGATTAACACAGATAAGAACAGCCGATGCGATTGCATCGGCTGTTTTGTTTTATAAGGTCATCATGTAGTATTCTTTCTAATAATTCCATATCAAACGTATGGAATAGCCGTATGTTTTTTCGAATGGGTGCGGTCCATATATTTCCTGACTATCGTTGCTTAACCGGATAAAAATTCCCAGATCGGGACTCATATCTGAAGGAGTTGATGACCACCAAACACCCCAATTTCCCTTATGATTAAATTGAAGGAATGGATAACGTAACCCACCCGGTAATGCATTAAAGCCGCTGCTATTTGTGGCACCTGTATTTGGGCTATTCCATAAACTCGTTGCTTTTAGTTTACCTCCGGAAACAGTTGATCCTCCCAAAGAATCGATCATTGCGGTCCATTCATCATTTGTTGGAACATGCCAGCCTTCAGGAGCGATTCCTCTTGGATCATTCATTGCATACCAATTATATAACTTACCGTATGTTGTTCCGTTTGCTGTTTGATTTTCATAGTAACACCATGCTCCGGTGGTTAGGTTTGCCCATGTAGCAGAGTCCTGTACCTGCGGAATCGTATCGCCATTTCTGTAATGTGTTACATCCAGGTTTTTATTGATCCAATGTTTATTTGCGATTTTAATGACCGGATAAACATTGCCATCAATATCTGTTAAAGATGTTGGGGCTGGAGGTAGTGGTGGTGGCGGTGAAACAGGTATCGTATCTGTTTTAAAAATAACTTCATTGCTATATCCCTTTCCTCCTGCATTAACAGCATAAGCTTTTGCATAATAAGTTGTACCGGGAATAAGATTCTGAAAAACATGATTGATCGAATTTGAGCCGGTCCCGGTATTATGAAGAATCATATAGCGATTATCAGATGGATTGGATATCGTATCAATAACAATCCCGCTTTGGTGGTGCGGCTGTACCGGATCATTGATGATTGTTGCCCAAACCCGGGCAGAGGTTTGTGTAATCGCATTTATTGAGTCAATTGATACGGTTGGTATAACGGGAGTTGCACCTGCCGTAAAACTCAAAATATTTCCATAGGAAACCCCTGCATCATTTATGGCAAATGCTCTTACGTAATAAACTTTTTGTGGTTCTACATTATCTACATCTAATCGATAATAGCCAAGCTGGCTACCAGCAGCTTCATACTTTATAGAATCACTTGGATACTGTGGGTTATTTCCTGCACTCCAGATAATTCCAGATTCTTTAATGGGGCTGCCTCCGTCGTTTATAACAGCAAACCTGATATCTGCACCTACGTAAGTAATATTTTCAATCGATAGCGTTTTAACCTGTGCAATACATGACCCCCATGTCAACGTATCATTACACCATTTCAAATACTGTCCATTTGTTCCTTTGGGAAGTGTTGTCCATTTAATACCATCCCAGTAGAGCATTTGTCCAGCATGGGTTCCGGGAGGTAATCCATTACCGGCAGTGTTTGCATACAATGCATACGGCACACTCAGCAATTGTGTGGTACCAACTATCGTATAATTAGAACCTCCGGCCGGGTCTGTTTCTGCTTTAATAAAGAAAGGTCCGTTTGCCCATTGTATTGATGAAAATATTCCGCTTTCAACTGTACCACCGCCTATTTCAATAGTAAGCAATCCGTTTTCGTTTGTGGTGGGCGTATGGCGTTCTGCATATATGGAGCTACCAGTGGAAGACCCTTGTAAAATACTGATGCGTATGCCAACTTGGGATGAACTTACTAATCCATTTGATGCGTTGCGCACTACAGCCTGGTAACTGATACGTTGAGGTGCTTGTGCAGATAACTGACTAAATGAAAATAAAAAGGCCAAAAGAGTAAATATGAATCGCATGTTATTTTGCTTTGACTATTTTAAATGATTTTAGCTGGCGGTTTTTATTTTTAATTGTAAGAATAAAAAAGCCCTTGGCATACTTCGCTAATTCTATTTCGGTAATTGTATTTGTGATTTGAGCCGATTTCAGCAGGTTGCCCTCACCATCATATAATAAATATTGATAGCTGCTTAAAAAGGGGTCGCCAATCCTTAATTGAATTATTCCCGCTGTTG
>JAACZX010000410.1 GCA_009996555.1 Chitinophagaceae bacterium
AGATATTTATCTCCAGAAGCAGCACCGACAGTAAGATCCTGAACACTTTTGTCAAAGTAAGCTCCTTTGTTGGTAATTATCCTGAAGACAGAATCAGTTTTCTTTTGAAATCCGAAATCATAACTGACAATTTCACAGCGAATACCTTCAATAATAAAGTCAACAATTTCTGCTCTGATGCCCATTTTAAAAATTTGGCTTGCATTAGATCTATGCCCGTTTTGAGGAACAAGTATGGTTGGTTCTGGAAGGGGTTTTAATCTGAAAACGACCGAATCAACAAGTTTTGGTCCTTTATATAATTTCAGTATAGACCTAAATTGATTATTTACTTCGCAAATCTTCCAGGCATATGATCCTATATTGTCTTTTCTGATAATTTCACCATGACTAACTACGATAGTAAGTTCTGATGGCTTGTATCCGTGTACATGAATTTTAAGGGGATTTTCCACACCAGCATATAAAATTCGTGATTGGGAATTTTCAATAAGAACCTGCTGCGAATAGGTTTTACAAGAAATAAAAATCATCATTAAGAAGAAAATCAGTTTCATATTTATTTAACGGGTATAGTTCATCAATTTGTATGTATGATGCTATGAATTAACTACCTTATTTTGCAGTAATTCTATTTTTATATGAACCCAGTTTATATTATCGATTGCATCCGAACACCCATCGGCAAATACGGTGGGGGTTTGTCTTCAGTTCGCCCCGATGATCTGCTTGCGCATGTGATTAAAGCATTGCTGCATCGTAACCCCTCGGCTGATGTTAATGCCATTGAAGAAGTGATTGCAGGCGCTGCCAACCAGAGTGGCGAAGACAATCGCAACGTGGCCCGGATGGCAGCCTTGCTGGCTGGCTTACCGGTGACAGTTGCAGGCAATACCGTAAACAGATTATGTGCAAGCGGTTTGCAGGCCATTATGGATAGTGCAAGAACAATTGCCAATGGCGATGCTGAGCTGATGATCGCCGGTGGCGTGGAAAGCATGAGTCGAGCACCATTCGTGATGCCGAAACAAACGGATGCGTTTGGGCGCAAAGTTGAGCTGTACGATACAACGCTTGGCTGGCGTTTTTTAAATTCCCGTCTTTCAGAATTATATCATCCTTACAGCATGGGCGAAACAGCAGAAAATGTAGCGAAGCAGTGGAATATTTCACGACATGCGCAGGATGAATTTGCATTTGAAAGCCAGGCAAAATATGCAGCGGCTAAAGCAGCAGGCAAATGGGCCGATGAAATAATTCCTGTAGATGCAGTGCAAGGGAAACAAACGGTTGTGGTAAAAGATGATGAACATCCAAGAGAAACAAGCGTGGAGCAATTGGCCAAATTGAAACCTGCTTTTGCAGCGGATGGAACTGTTACCGCAGGAAATTCAAGTGGTATTAATGATGGTGCTGCGGCAATGTTGTTGGCAAGTGAAGAAGCTGTTCAGAAATATGGATTGAAACCCATTGCTAAAATAAAATCAATGGCAGTGGCAGGTGTTGATCCGTCAATCATGGGTATTGGCCCGGTGCCCGCCACGCAAAAAGCATTACAGCGTGCAGGTTTAACTGTTGCTGATCTTGATCTGATAGAGTTGAATGAAGCGTTTGCATCGCAAAGTATTGCCTGTATCCATGATCTTGGACTTGACATACAAAAGGTAAATGTGAATGGTGGCGCTATTGCTATCGGTCATCCGCTTGGTTGCAGCGGTGTACGCATCTCCACCACATTGTTATATGAAATGAAAAGAAGAAAAAGCAAGTATGGCCTGGCAACCATGTGTGTGGGAGTGGGACAGGGGGCTGCTGTTATTTACGAATCTGTGTAAACAAAACAATTATAAAACGCCTGCCCTCACTTTAAATTTAATATCGGAACGGATATCGATGGGTTGTGTTAAGGTTTCTTTTGTTACCACTGTTGTACGCAGTTTATAACTGCTGGCTTTAACATATTTCGACAGGTCCTGTGTGGTTGCATTGAGTGTAATGGTTTGTGCAGTTGAACTGATGTTGTCAAGTCCTGCCAGCTCAATTTCATCACTGCTGTTTGTAGAAATGTAGATGTGGA
>JAACZX010000755.1 GCA_009996555.1 Chitinophagaceae bacterium
TTTACTGGTAATGCCTCCAGTAGAGGGTTTGCCTTCAAGCGTTATTGCATTTAATGGTTTTTTCATTGTTGCATACCCCGTAACTGTTACTTCGTTTACATTCGCTGCTGCTCCTGGTTTTACTGTTGCTGTTGCGCTTACAGGTTTACCTTCTACTACTACCGGTGTTACTGTAACCGTTGTTGGTTTTGCATAGCCGGTTACTGTTACTTCCTCTACCTGCGATACAGGAGAAGTGACATTAACTGATGCCGGGGCACTCACAGCTGATGGTGAGCTTGTAATTGATACATTGGAAACAACAGCCGGTGCCGGAGGTGGAGGTGGTGGAATTTTGCCATACTTTTTTTCATAAGCAGCTTCATTGTTATTCCAGTCAGTAAGCTTCAATGCTTCCACAATATTTTTCTTTTTGTCTTTTACTACAACAATGCATTCGCCAAGATTATCAGCAATGGTGAGGTAATATCCTTTTTCATTCAGCTCAACAGACTCGTGTTGCGAAACAGTTGGTTTAACCAGTCGTAGATTAGTGGTTGACGTAACGCCATACTTCTTCTCCAGTTCTGCTTTTTGTTTGGGGTCTTTTATATTGAAATTTTCGACTGTACCATCTTTCAGACGTATCTGGATATTATCTTTTCCTTCTGTCTTACTTACACCAATCGACTCAATATTTTCTGCTTTAATAACAGAGGGAGGTGCAGGTGGCGGAGGCACAAGTTTATCCAGCTTTCCGTATTTCTTTTCAAAAGTTGCCAGCTGCTTTTCGTCATTAAGATCGTACGTTTCTGTGGTTCCATTTTTTAATGTGATGGTTACAGTTTTTTCTCCGTTACTCTTGTTCACATTAACATTCGTAATATCAACGGCAGGTATTGTATCAGTCAATAAAATGGTTTGCTGATCGAATGCGGGTTCTTTTTCTGTTACCTGTCTGAAGGCAAGCAGCAACACAGCTATGAGTGGCAGTACAAACAGGAACCTGATGGCCTGCACACGTGCCGATTTGATTTGATTCATCATGATGATTCGGTTTTTAAGTGATGAGAAATTAAAATTCGGAGCAATACTGTAATTGGTATTACCAACAACTTTCAGCAACAGGTATTGGTATTGTTTTTTATCTACGCCATCCTGCAATACTTTTTCATCAGCAATAAACTCAAGGTTTTGCCGTATGGCCTTGCGTATAAACCAGGCAATGGGGTTAAACCATAAGATGGTGCACAATACTTCAGCAAGGAGAATATCAACACTGTGCCGTTGTTTTACATGCACAAATTCATGACGGATGATCTCTTTCAGCTCTGTTTCTGTATGAAGCTTGCTGTTGATATAAATGCCGTTGTTGAAAGAAAACGGTACAATTTGTTCATCCACATCAAAGAGTTTTACCTCGCCATCATTCAGCAGTTTTGCTTTTGCTTTGATTTGCCTTAGACTGAACAGCTGAAGCAACATACGCACACCCATAATGAGCATACCAATGGCAAGCAATGCAAGTGTAATGGTCCATGTGTTCCATTCAAATCCCCTATCCGTTAACTTAAGATTATACACAGGTACAAACTGTACAAGCTGCGCCTGCTCCAGCTCATGCCTGAACAGGAAATCAGTAATATTCATAAACGGAATAACAAAACACAACAGTGAATAACCGGCAAGGTACCAGCGGTTCCAGTTGTAAAATGTTAAGCGCCTCAGCAACAACTGGTAAAACAAATAAACCAGTACCAATGCAATGGACACTTTCAGCAGGTATTCAATAAGAACAGGCATCGTAATTTGAAATTTGAAAATTTGAAAATGCGCCTTACTATCGGCTATCAACTATCGGCTAATCACTATTTCTTTCCTTCAATCATCTCCACAATTTCCTTCAACTCTTTTGGCGATAATTTCTTTTGCTCCACAAAAAAATTCACCAGCTCTTTGTATGAGTTTTCGAAATACTCTTTTACAAAACCATTCATGAATTTCTTTTTATAATCTTCTTCGGTAATGGCTGGTTTGTACAAGTATGCATTCCCTACCAGCCTGCTTTCCACATAACCTTCCTTCTCCAGGTTTT
>JAACZX010000756.1 GCA_009996555.1 Chitinophagaceae bacterium
GGTGCTAGAAGTGCTTGAATGTTTACGACAGAGTGTTGTCCATCAGCATCAAAGTGTACAATAAAGTCTGCTCCGTTTTTTAGGGCATACTCGTTTCCGGTTTGTAATGAAGCACCTTGTCCAAGATTTATTTTGTGCCTGATGATGGTTACTTGAAGGCCGGTTAAATAGAATGCCTGGTCAATCTCAGACCCATCATCAACAACAACAATAGTGTAGTCGAGTAAAGAAAATTGTTCAACTGTTGCACGAAGCATTTCATTTTCATTATAGGCTGGAATAATGATAAAGACACAATGCATTCCCTAATGTTTGGCTTCTGTTTTTGTGGAGGCAGGAATACTTGCAAGATACAAAAGAGTCGTTGGTTGTTCTGATATTAAATGCGCTTTTGTTTTTTTTACAAGAATGCTATCTATTCTGGAAAGAGGTTTGTTGGTAATGGCTAAAAGGCGAACAGGTTTTGATGTCCGGAAATCTTTTTTTATAAAGAGTTTAATTTCATCTGTTACATAAACATTATGTTTATATGTATGAAACGTAAAGTAAGGTTCGTGGTAGGTAATAACTAGAGGTTCGGGATGCGCAGCGTAAACAGAAATTATACTGTCAATTGATTTCCTGGTTTGTCGGTTTGTAATTTCACGATCTGGAAAGTTTTGTTTCAATACGTTGACATAGAATTTAAACGTAAAGGCGGCATTATAAGTAACTATAAGAATTAGTATGGTGTACAATGTTTTTATAGCTGTTGATGACATTTCTTTTATACGTGCTTGTACATACCAAATACTTAGTATAAGAACTAGTACAGAACATACAATGTAATAGCGACCCTCATTCACATACGTCCATCCTCCGGGTTCTCCAGACCGACTATTGTACCTTAATGAAAGGAGACTTAAGGTAAAGAATGGCAAGACTGACACAAGTAATAGAATTGTCGGAATAAGAGTTTTTTTTGATTTTTTTTGATTTTTTGTATTTAAGTGTAAAGCTCGGATTATTGTTACAAACCATACAATGAACAGAAAAAAAGAGATTAGAAAATAATACCGACGATATGGTGCTAATGTGGAGCTGAGCACGTTTTCAAGATAGGATAGATTTAAGAATGTTTTAGTAAAAAATGGATATATAGTAAGTAAGTTATAAGGAAAAAAACCTGATTTGTCCATCGAGACAGATTTATCAAGAGGTTGGTTTGCATAGATGTAAAGAAATAGTTCTTGTAGGAGTAAGAAAGAAAAAGTGAACAGGATTAGTAGAAGAGAATCTTTTTTTAAGGCATTGTCTTTTAGATACAACGAGCTCAGAAAAAGCAAAACAGGCAGTGCTAATGAAAGAACATAAAACTGGTATCGAAAAGCAGAGGGAAGGAAAAATAGAAATGCTAACAGGAATAAAGAGGACTTTTTTAATTTTTGTTTTTTGAGCAAAAATTTTAGTAGATATACGGATGCTCCTAAAGTGCAGGTTGCAGCTGCAAGGTCACTTAGACCTGGGAATTTGATTAGCTCCGGACTTAACGCAAAAAACACATATAAGCATACTTGACTTTTTTCTGTTAGTTCTAAGAGTTTGCAAAGTTGTATTGTAAACAGAAACAGCAGTGATAAAGAAGCAAACAGAAGAATATTGTTAGCCAGATATATATTGCCGGTTAGTTTATATAATTGAGATACGGTACCTGTTAATAGAGGGGGCCATAATCTTAATCCCTCAAAATATGGTAGTGAAAGATCGCTTGCAGACGAACGAATGAATCCCATTCCATAACCATCAGCAAGATTTTGTGCTGCGGTATTTATAAGATAAAAATCAGTATACCGTAGAGGAAAACTATACAAGTAAAGTAAGCGGGTCACAAAGGCCCAAAGAATGACATAAGGCAATATTTTTTTGGCAGTCATCGGAGTATCATAGTTTAGTTTTAGTAAAGGATTGTATTCGTTGCCTCACATTTTCTCTCACCGAACGGTAAAACAAATTGTAATCACCCACATGGTAATTTTTTGTTTTGAGTAGAAAACCAAAAGGAAATTTAGGTCTGTTAGTCCAGATCACATGAT
>JAACZX010000757.1 GCA_009996555.1 Chitinophagaceae bacterium
AAACGAACAAAAACAAAGGATGCTGGCTTTTTAAAGAAAATATTATCCCCCTTATTTTACAAGTTCATCAACTTCCTTTCTGACATACCAATAGAAGAAAATGCATCTGACTTCAGAGGTTTTAGCAGAAAAGTGTTGATCACAATCAGAAAGTTTGAGGAAAGAGACTTGTTTCTGAGAGGCATTTTCAGTTGGGTGGGTTTTAAAAGAACCACCATTCCGTTTGAAGCTCCTGCCCGCCTTCACGGATCAAGTAAATATAATTTTCCGGCGATGCTGAAACTGGCTTTGCGAGGCACCACTTCATTTAGCTTTAAACCACTGCGTATTTCGTTGCTCATAGGCACAATTGTATCGCTGATTTCATTTGTGTTATTGGGATTTGCAGTTATCAGTTATATACAAGGAAAAACAGTACCCGGCTGGACGTCTATAATGACTGTAGTAACTTTTATGGGCGGAATTCAGTTATTAGTAATTGGGTTGATGGGCGAATATATTGCCAGCCTTTTCAGGGAAAGCAAAAAAAGACCTTTATATGTAATTGATGAAATGATCAATGTAGATTAGAAAGCATCCCAATCTCCGGTTTGCATAAACCAGTTACAATTAGATAAATGTTTATTTTCCCTTGCCTTAACTTGGCCAAACAAAACAACCTCCCTTGGTTCAAACTTCTTAGGCAATGTAAAAAATCTGGTTTTTGAAAACCTAAGCTCATCAGGAGTTGATAACAATACGATTAACAAACAATTGTTTTCATTTGCCCGTTGCCCCAAAAAAGCATTTAAATGGACAATGGCTGATTTGTTGACAAAATGATATTCCATTACAACAAGTGCCTTAATTCCCTTTATATAAGCTACACGAGCTACAGTCATTCCGGTAACACAATCCTGCTCCTTATGACTATAGTTGAAATATTTCCCTAATGGCCTGTTTAAATACCGCCAAGTAAGATAGTGGGCAGATCGAAATACCATGGAGCCATATTTGTCGTTCAGCTTTCTTGCATATTCATTCTTTTCATCACTAAAAGATAAATCATTCGTTTTCTTAACACCTATTCCGGAAAACAAAGAAGGCTTTATATAATAATTTAACTTTCGTAAAGGAGGAACCCCTGCTCGTTTCGCACCAGATAGATTGTTTAGATTCGGAAAACCAAAAATAAAATCCTGATCATCCAACTGCATTCGTAAAGCGTTCATACACTGGTTAAAAAGAAAACGTCCACTAAACCCGGGAAGCACAGCAACATCACCAGTATGCCAACCTAACTGAATTTTACCATTGTGAATAATATGAAGTGGCACCATGGAAACACTCCCAACAATTTGCCCGTTATCAAGTGCAATACCTAGTTTTGCTTTACCTCCAGGGCCATTATATTTCCAGTTGAAATAGTCTGCCGTAAAAGGATTTTCAACAACCTTGTTCTTTTGAAATAAAGTTTGAAAAGCCTGTGCATGCATATAACAATATTGGTCACCATTTATATTGCCAAAATCTGTAACTAAAATCTGTACTTTACTTTTCATTCCGGAGATTTTCAACTGTGTTAAATTCCAAATCTCTGTTTGTGTGAGTAAAAAATCTTACTGCAGACTCAGATCTTACAATATCTGCTAACTCATCGTTTGAGCATCGTCCAACATGAAAGAATACTTCCAGTTTAGTATTGTTTATCTTACTTGCTGATCTTATTCCGGCTTTTACACTTTTTGAAAACATTTGCCCAGAATATAAAACCCCCAATGCGGCTTGATACTTTTCTGTTCCCTTTGCTTTTGAAAAAGAAACAAGTATACGAAGCAATACCCATTTGACCACATTCACTAAATAAGTGGTTTTCCACAAATCAGAGATGTGGGCTAAATAAAAGGACTCATCTGTTACCCTAATATTTTTAATTTGATGTTTATAAGCTAAGTTATTGGCCACTTTAAATAAGGACGGAATTAAATGAATATGATTATGGCTATCTAATGCTTGGATTTCCAGCATGGGAAAAGAGGTTCTAATTAGCTCTATCTGAGCATCCCACTCTTTATAAACCTCATGAATGAACT
>JAACZX010000758.1 GCA_009996555.1 Chitinophagaceae bacterium
GTTCAATATTCAGCTGTTCACTTTTATGAATAAAATCCATAAAGTCTTTAATGATACGGGTGATGGGAATATTGTAAATATCCAGTTCATCACGTTCAATAAAAAACAACAGGAGATCGAACGGGCCTTCAAACTGCGGCAGCTTTATCTGGTATGATTCTGTTTGCAAAATAGTATCTGTTTTTAACGAACAAGTCCCGGCCAATCTGTACCGGGACTTGCAAATGTAGGGAACTAAACCGTACTAAAATGTAGCAGTAAAGCCTATACCCAGTAATGATTTAAGCTGTGTGCCAAGCAACCCGCCTGTTTCCACATTTTTTACATCATGATCGTAGATCAGGTCAAAATTATACGTAAAACCGATGTATTTGTTCACCTTGAAACCCAGCGTGTTGGTCCAGAAAACATCAATATTCTGCGGGTTGTTTTTGTAATTGCTGAACAGATCGAGCCTGCTGGTAAGGTTGATATTTTTTGCCAGTTCCTTTTTGAGATTGGCAGATAAAAAAGCACCTATTTCGTTGATTGAACCTTTTGTGGTGTCGGTAAAATTGAACAAACGACGGATGTCTTTATTGGCTTCATTTACAATAACCCAACGGGAAGTTACAGGCGAAAGAAACACATCAAATGTTGCGTTAGGCTTGTACATGATACCGGGCGACACCAACAGGTATGCCGGTGCAAAAAAATTGGAGTTCTTTTCTTTTGGATCAACTGCATAATTGTAACCAGTTGTCATTTGTGTACGCAGGTTTACTAATGCCGATATATACCAGTCGCTTTTTGCTGTATCGCCCAACTGGTAACCATAACGTGAAAGCACGTCAATACGGTCATCGTTTTTACGGGTGCCGATGCTGGTGGCGTTTACAATACCATATTGCGCATTAAGCGTGTTATCCCACACATTTCTGTTTCGCTTGTAATAAGCAAACGTATTGGCCAATGCATTTATGGAAAAAGAAAACTTCTCCGCACCTGCGGCCCAGTTGCGACTGGCTCCCTGGCTGAGGTTCAGGTTAAATACGCCGCCTTTTGTCCATCCATCTTTTTGCTCAGGTTCTTTCTTAATGGTTTTATTCGATTCATCTTTCATTCGTTTCACTTCTGCATCCTGTGCCGCTGCTGTAAGGCCACACAAAGCAAGTGCAGCAGAAAAAATAAACTGTTTCATCATAAGTGGTTGTTTACTGTTTACATCTGCAAAGATGAAGCCATGTTGATGAATAAAAAAACAGCAAAGAAAAAATCTTTGCTGTTTGTATTTCTGTTGAATTTATTTTTTGAGTGCGTCCCGTATTTCACGCAGCAGTGCAATGTCTTCCGGCGTGGGTGGCGGTGGTGCAGCTTCTTCTTTTTTCTTAGCAGCATTCATTCCTTTAATAATCAAAAACAATACAAATGCAATTACGATAAAAGAAATAACAGCAGCAATGAATTTTCCAAGCAATACACCTCCGGGTGCCCAGCTTTCAATATTTGCAGCTCCGGCAGCTTTTAATGCGGGTTGCAACAATACAGGTGTAATGATGTCCGCAACCAATGAAGTTACAATACTTCCAAATGCACCACCGATAATAACACCGACAGCAAGGTCAACTACATTGCCTTTCATTGCAAACTCTTTAAATTCTTTGAGCATTCCCATAATATTGATTTTTTATTGTGATGAATAATGACTGTGATACTACATGCAGCTGAGGGCACTACAAATCTGTAAAAAATATTCTCTATTTCAAACTTTATTTTTTCAAACCCGGGTATTGCATCTTCAGCTTCTTTAATGTTTCATACACGGCTGTTGCAATCACAAATTCTTTATACCAGTTCTGATCGCTGGGTATAATATGCCATGGTACTTTGTTGCAGGTATTGAAGCATTGCTCGTAATACTGCATGTAGTTCTTCCACAGTTTTGCTTCGGCAAAATCATTTTCGTTGTACTTCCACATTTTACGTGGATCATGTGTGCGTTCCTGCAGGCGTTGCTGTTGTTCTTCCGGTGAAATATGCAGGTAAAATTTCAGAATATGTGTGTTGTTGTGTTTAACAAGTAAT
>JAACZX010000759.1 GCA_009996555.1 Chitinophagaceae bacterium
AAAAATGAGGAAGAACTTACTGGTGTTTTCAGTTGTTTCCAGCTTGGTATAAGAAGCTCCTGTAAAATAGAAAATGGTAAATACAGCAAGAAATACCGCCAGCACAATTTCTGCAATGATAAAAAGTTTATTCAGTGTGGGATAATTGGTTGGTGTATTCAAAAACATGCGTGTAAAGCCAATGTAAAAGATATAGCCAACGATCTGCAGAAAGTAATCGAAATATTCTTCGTAAAAGAAATTGAAAGGAATAGATCGCTTATATAAAATAGCTTTTAGAAATAACAAAGTGCCTATGGATAAAGCATAAATGGAATAATAAAGAAATGAACGCTTATAGTTCTGAACATAGTTGGCAAGTGAATACAGCGTCATCATCAGCAGCAAACCACATAACAGGTATGTGAATGTGTTTACCCCATACCAATTGTTATGGATCTTGTTGATGTGATCGTCAAAGTAAATGGGATTAATGAGAAATGGCGTTAGCGTAACAATGTTTGTGCGGGCATAACTGCTTCGTACCAGTATCTGCATTTCCACACCTGGGTCAATAGTAAGCAATCTGTAGGCGTCTTCATTCTTCTCGGGGTCAATTTGTCCGGGCACTTCCTTCCATGGATAATCATTATTTATACGGCTGAATACAACACATTCTTTTGCGTAAATGCCGGGTGTTATGTAAAAGCTCCTCGGTTTATCCTCATCGTTGTTGATCCAGAAGAGCAGGTACACTTTGGAGTCAATCATCAGGTGTTTTTCAACTCTTCTTTTCGGTTTTTCATTCAGGTGGAGAAACATGGTACCCCGCAGGGTTTGTATATCAGTATTGTTATTGGTATCAACATACACATGCATGTTGGCCTGCAGGAAATGCAGGTTATTAACCTTGGAGGTGTAAATAACGGAATAGCTGGTGTCTTCGTGCGCCGTTGCCACTGAAAAACTCAGCAGGAACAGAAGAACAGGCAGGCAGTATTTTTTCATGAAGCAGTAAGTTCAGCAGTAAGATAGAAATTTTTGCGGAAAGCGGCTTTCTTTTGGCTGTTGCTGGGATGTTTCCATTCTTTATCTTTGTTTTTATGGCCTCAAACCGCACCAAAGAGAAGAAGAAAAAGGAAAGTCCTGAGCAATTGAAGCAGGAAAAAGAGGAGCAGGTAAATGTAAAGGAACTGGTGAAAGATGAGCGGACGCATAAGATTGCCGGTATATCGTTGCTGATCATTTCACTTGTTTTATTTATTGCATTTACATCTTACCTGTTTACCTGGAAAGAAGACCAGGATAAGGTGTTGCAAAATGCTTCGGGTATCCTGTTCGATAATGAACTTCTTGTGTCAAATTTACTGGGTCGGTTTGGCGCCTGGATATCGCACCTGTTTTTTTACAAAGGCTTTGGCGTGGCATCCTATCTTATTTGCAGTTTCTTTTTTATTATAGGCGTTAATTTTTTATTTGGGAAGAAAATTTTTTCCATTGCCCGTAACCTCAAGTATGTGCTGGTGGGTTTACTGGTGTTGCCTGTTTTCTTTTCATTCTTCATGCGGAGTTTTGCTTTTCCATGGGGTGGTGCATTTGGTAACTATTCCTCAACATGGTTAAACGGGTTTGTTGGACCAATGGGAACAGGGTTAATTCTCGGTCTTGCTGCCTTGTCTTATTTTATCTGGCGGTTCAATCCGGTGTTTAACCTGCCTGCTAAAAAGCCCAGGCAACATGAAATAGTTGTTGATGCTCTTCCGGAAGAAATTGCGGAGCGTGTTGATTTTGATGCGGCAGAAACAGCTGCCGTAAAGCAGGCGAATAATCAATTAAAAAAAGAATCGGCATTTGTTCCTGTTATTGCGCAACAGAATGAAGAAGAGAATCCTCTTCATTCATTTGAAATTAACGAGCGGGAAGAAGAGCCCCAGCCTTCTAAAATCATTACTCCAATACAACCTTTGGTTGAAGATATAATTGAAGAGCCATGGGAAATGACAATACCGGATGCAGAAAAACCTGCAAAGCAGCGGAACGATGGTCCGGCACTTGAAATTAAAAACGCAGCTGAGGAAGAAGA
>JAACZX010000411.1 GCA_009996555.1 Chitinophagaceae bacterium
TAGCAAAGAAATATTACGAAGATCTGAAGTGGGAAGTGGTGCGTGACATGATCCTTGAAGATCGAGTACGTTTGGATGGTCGTAAATTAGACCAGGTTCGTCCGCTTGCAATGGAAATTGAACCATTACCAACTCCACACGGTTCTGCATTGTTTACTCGTGGCGAAACACAATCATTAACAACAGTAACATTAGGTACCAAGCTTGATGAGTTGTTGGTGGAAAGTGCAGCGAACAGTAACTATTCAAAATTCTTCCTGCATTATAATTTCCCTCCGTTTTCAACAGGTGAAGTGAAAATGATGCGTGGTGCCGGCCGTCGTGAAATTGGTCATGGTATGCTTGCACAACGTTCATTAAAACAAATGATGCCGGGCAGCGAATATCCATACACTGTTCGTGTAGTGAGTGATATTCTTGAATCAAATGGTTCGTCTTCTATGGCAACTGTTTGTGCCGGTTCATTGGCCTTGATGGATGCAGGTGTTCCTGTGCAAAAACACGTAAGTGGTGTTGCAATGGGATTGATCACACGTGGTGATGGTAAGTATGCAATTTTAACTGACATCCTTGGTGATGAAGATCATCTTGGTGATATGGACTTTAAAGTAACCGGGACACGTGATGGTATTTGCGGTGTACAAATGGATATTAAAGTAGATGGTTTAAGCATGGATGTAATGCGTGAAGCATTGAACCAGGCAAAAGCTGGTCGTTTACATATTCTTGATGCCATGTATGAGTGTGTTGCTGAACCACGTCCTGAAGTGAAACCACATGCACCACGTATGGAGAAACTGATCATTGATAAAGAATTTATTGGTGCAGTTATCGGACCCGGTGGTAAAGTGATCCAGGAAATTCAACGTGAAACAGGTACTACTATCACCATTGAAGAAGTAGGTAACTACGGTGAAGTAAGCATCTTCTCACAGGAAAAAACAGGTCTTGATAAAGCAGTGGCATGGGTGAAAGGTATTGTGGCTGTTCCTGAAGTAGGTGCAGTGTATGAAGCAACAGTGAAAGGCATTAAAGAGTTTGGTGCATTCGTTGAATTCCTGCCGAAGAAAGAAGGTTTATTGCACATCAGTGAAATAAGCTGGAAGCGTTTAGATAGCATGGAAGGTGTATTGAATGTAGGTGATGTGGTGAAAGTAAAACTGATTGGTCTTGATCCAAGAACAGGTAAGTTTAAACTCAGCCGCAAAGTGTTGATGCCAAAACCTGAAAGTGCTCCACGTCCGCAAGCTCAGCCTAAACAGGATGAGAACAACGGAGAAGAGCGTCTCTAACAAATAAAGAAAATCCCCGGCCTGGCCGGGGATTTTTGTGTTAAGTCTTTTTTGTGAAATTTAATTTCGAAATTGTAAATTTGTATGCATGGTAGTCATCAGCTACGGAACGCTAAAAGTGTTTTATGAAAAGCATCCCGATGCTGAAGAGGCATTGAATAATTGGTACAGGTTGGCATTGAGTGGAAATTGGAGTCAGCTGGCAGATATTAAACAAGTATTTAATTCTGTTGATTATGTAGGTAACGACCGTTTTGTATTTAACATCAGGGGGAATAAATACCGATTGGTTGTGATGATTTTTTTTAACATCAGAACAATTTTTATCCGTTTCGTAGGAACACATGCGGAGTACGATAAAATTGATAGTTCTGTAATCTGATAAGAATATGATTCGCACAAAAGAACAATATGAAAAAGTGATGCAGCAGATTGATTTACTGATGTCAAAAGGTAGTCATGCTGTTACTGCAGCAGAAGAAGAAACAATAAAATTGTTGGCCGAAGCAGCACAGCAGTATGAACAGAAGTTGTACAAAGTAAAAGCACCCGAATCGTTGCAGGGGATTTTAGAGATGTTGATGTTTGAATCGAAAATGAATCAAAAACAGTTGGCTGCATTTTTAGGTATATCAGAAACAAAACTTTCATTCGTATTAAATGGGAAACGAAGGCCGGATGTTGATTTTCTTAAACTGCTGCACACAAGATTAAATCTTGATGCATCTGTTTTGTTACAGGCTGCTTAATAAAATATCAGTTACTTTTG
>JAACZX010000760.1 GCA_009996555.1 Chitinophagaceae bacterium
AAAATATAAATCAGTATTGCTGACGGGATCAGTACAATCGTTTTAAGATAAAGACGGAAATTGCCGGTCTTTCGCTTGTTTGTACGGGAGAAATAACTTTCAACAGATTGTTTTAAATCTGAAAAGAAAACTGCATTAGAATTATTAAATGAAACTTTTGCCACTTTACGATGTACTACCTTTTTTTGATTTCGAAAGAAAATGGCAGTGCGTGAAGATAACGTTAATAATTGAGCTTATGATCTTTGTTAACCGGAAGAAAAAGCAAGGAGTTGTTAAAGCTGAGTTAGTTGCTTTTGAAAGGAGCAATCATTTCAAACATGGGAATGTTTACTTTAAATTGCTTTTTTGCATGAAGGTTTTCCATGGTATAGTTTCCTTCCATTTTCCCCATATCAGTTTTCAGGTTGCAACCACTCACATATTGGTATTGATCGCCTGGAAGAATAACAGGCTGCACACCCACTACTCCATCGCCATCTAATTCTTTATAAGAACCGTTACTATCAAAAATATTCCAGTGGCGTTGCAATAATTTAACCGGGAATGTATTGTTGTTTTCAATTGTAATACGGTAAGCAAACATAAATTCAGAAGCAAGCGGGTCGCTGTACTCCGGTTGGTAGTATGTTTCCACACTCACCTTAACGCCTTCTGAAATTTTGAAAACCATATCGTAATTTGCTATAAAAATAATCGAAATTCAGAGAAATACAGCCATTCGTTCCAAGAATAAAAAACAAAGCTCATGCCTAAGTCAATACATAAATACACAAACGGAGAAGTAACAATTGTATGGAAGCCGGATGTATGCATTCATTCCACACTTTGCTGGAAAGGCTTAAAAGAAGTGTTTAACCCTAAACTCAGGCCATGGATAGAGCCAGCCGGATCTACTACCGAAAAAATTATTGAACAGATCAGCAAATGCCCCAGCGGAGCATTAACTTATTACATGAACAATGATGAAATGCCTGAACAATAATACCGGCGATGGGAATAATTGATACACCTATTTATCAAACCACCAGCCGATATTGGTTTTACTCATGAGCCATGTAACAGACATACCTGCTACTAACGCAGAAGAAACCACCATTAAAATGATCGCTCTTTTTTTCTTACGACGGCGGCTGCTTGAACCGGAAGCATCGTAAAACAGAAAAGCTCCAGATCAATGCTCCAAATGATAGAAAGAAGAAAAACTTGAAGAGTTCAAGTCTTGCAGTGTATGCGCCTAAAAGGATAAATGACAACACGGGTTAGTTGGTTTAATGATAGTATGTTGGTGATATAAAATTACCTGATTTGACGGAATTGCCACAAAAAGGATCATCCTGATTTTTTTGTTTTACCATAACCGTTCTTCAACAGAAACTGCAGCACCTTGTCCCGCTGATCGCCCTGTACAATAATTTCACCATCTTTTACTGAGCCTCCGGTGCCACAAAAATTCTTCAACTGCTTGCCCAGCTTTTCAGCATCGTCATCGGTACCAGCAAAACCATCCACCAACGTAACCGTTTTGCCTGCACGATGTTTGGTTTCCAGTTTTACCCTGAGATTTTGTTGTGCAGGTGGTAAGGTATCCTGTTGTACCCGCTCTTGTTCTTCAAAATGGAAATCAGGATCGGTACTGAATACAAATCCCCTGCTATCGGGTTTATTTTTTTTACTCATGGCTTTACAGTTAACGTTCAATTACTGCTTTTAAACTAAGATCAAGGCTGCGTGCCTGGTGTATTAATGCACCCACACTTACAAAGTCAACACCTGTAGAAGCATATGTTTCAATATTGTTCAGATTAATGCCGCCACTTGCTTCGGTTTCAACCTTTCCGTTGATCAAGGTAATGGCGTCTTTTAATTGTTCAGGTGTAAAGTTATCAAGCATAATACGGTTTACCTTACCTGTTGCAAGCACACGCTTTACATCATCAATGCTGCGTGTTTCCACTTCTATTTTTAATCCCGGTTTTACTTCCTGTACATAATTCCAGGCTTTCTCAACAGCTGCTTCAATGCCGCCACAGTAATCAATATGATTAT
>JAACZX010000761.1 GCA_009996555.1 Chitinophagaceae bacterium
AATATGGCGTAGTAACGGAAACATGACCCGTTCAGCTTTCAGCATTCAGAAATGCAAAAAACCTACAACATTCTTTGACATAAATCCATCGAGGGATACAAAAAACAAATTGCCGAACTGTTTCTCCGTTAATAAACGGGAAGAAGGCCGTTGCAAATAGCGGAACTACTCTTTCGCTGCTCCAATAGCTTAAAAAATAATCGAACCGTTATTTTTCTATGCAATTTGGCTTTTATTTCATTTGCTTTTTGTAATTTAAAACTGCCCATCACTACCAAACCAGATATATGTCAACACCACTAAAGATCCTCCTGCTTGAAGACAACCTGCAGGATATAGAATTACTGCAGCGAGTACTGAAAAAAGAATTTGCAACGAGCAGCTACAAGGTAACCTCTAACAAAGAAAGTTTTCTACATGCCTTAAATGAACTGGAGCCGGACATTATCCTTTCCGATAATGAATTACCACAATACAGTGCTGCCGAAGCTTTGCAGGCTGTGCGCAAACGCTCACGCTATATTCCATTTGTTCTCATTAGCGGAACAGCATCCGATGAATTTGCAGCTTCGATCCTGAAGGCAGGAGCCGATGACTATATATTGAAAGATCGCCTGGAACGTTTACCTGCTGCCATTCATACTGCTATTACGCAACGGAAAATTGAAAAAGAATTAAACGATTACAAACATGCATTGGAGGTTTCTTCGATTGTGGCCATCACCGACAGAAAGGGTATTATCACACATGTTAATGAGAACTTTTGTAACATTTCAAAATATACGGCATCGGAATTAATCGGCCAGGATCACCGCATCGTCAATTCCGGCTATCATCCACGTTCCTTTTTCAAGCACATGTGGCAAACTATCGGGCAAGGCAACATCTGGCGTGACGAACTTCGTAACCGTGCAAAAGACGGATCTATCTATTGGGTGGATGCCACCATTATACCCTTTCTTGATGCAGGCGGCAAGCCCTATCAATACCTATCTATCCGGAACGATATTACAAGTCGTAAAGAAGGAGAAGAGACCTTGCAGAAAATGAATGAACAAATGCTTGAACAACGGATGCAGGAACAAAAAAAAATCAACAGGGCATTACTTAAGGGGCAAGAGCGGGAACGCAATCATATTGGTCGAGAACTGCACGATAACGTTAACCAGATACTTGCCGGTACCCGTTTATATCTGTCAATGGCAGTGCAACAAAGTGATGAGCCCCAGGAACCCATTCATTATGCAATCAGGCTTTTGAATGATGCTATTAACGAGATAAGATCACTTAGTGCACGGCAGGTAACGCCATTAAAAAATGTGAATTTGAAAGCACTGATCAATGATATTCTGGAGAATGTGGAGATCACGGCAGATATGCAAACCGAACTTTTCTACAATGCGGATGAAACAGTTCTTGATGATGATCTAAAACTGAATATCTACCGGATTATACAAGAGCAATTGAATAACATCATTAAACATGCTGAAGCCACGCAAATTAAGATTTCCGTAGAAGCTGATGACAAAGAACTGGTACTGATTGTTTCAGATAATGGAAAAGGATTTGAAACAGGAAAGAAAAGAAATGGCATTGGCCTGGCAAATATGCATAACCGGGCAGATTCATTTAACGGATCAATCGGGATTAGCAGCGAACCCGGCAAGGGCTGTAACATCAAGACGACTATTCCATTAAACCAATAATAAATTGTGGTGCAACATGCAATGTATAAACGTGCATCAATGATTACTGCAGCTTAAGTAATCAGGTTAGGAGGCTCATTTAGAAGTAACCAATAAAAACCAAGATTTTTAATAGCCTGCGAAAAGCTTTCAAAATTAACAGGCTTAACAATATAACTGTTAGCACCCAGATCATAACATTTCTGAATGTCGGGATCTTCTTTCGAAGAGGTCAGCATAACTATAGGTATCTTTTTCGTCAAAACATTTTGCTTTAACTCCTGCAGTACCTCAATACCATTCAGCTTTGGCAATTGAATATCGAGCAGAATAACCTTGGGTGCCAGTGGCGTAGTCCTCAAG
>JAACZX010000762.1 GCA_009996555.1 Chitinophagaceae bacterium
AGCTCCTCCTCTTTCCTCACGGCAGCTCCTGTGTCCTTCACAGCCCATCACTCAACCACTCCTGCATTTCGTTTCATTACACCTCGTTCGCTGATCCCTCATTGCTTCAGCGCCTGGCATCCTACCCAAACACACAACACCCTCCCTTCGCATGATGCACATACGATTCCGCAAGCCTACTCACACCGCTCACCGGGTTTCATTCCACTTCATTCCGTCGGGTTTCGTTCAGTACTGTTCAGTCCACCCGCTGCCACACTTTTTTGCTCGCCGGCCGCCCCTTCAGGCTGCGTTCTCTGTGTGCTGCTAATTGCTTCTGTCGTACCTCCAGTTCGCAAAGCTGCACATCAGTTCACTTGCATACGTCCGCCGCCTCCGTACCCATTCGGGTAAATTACTACGGCGGCGTCCTATGTAGCCAGCACCGCAGCAGCCCCATAGCTCAGCTTCTTTTGCATTGGCCTGTAATGGGGCTGCTGCTTTACTGCTGGCCCCTTTCGGGGGCTCGCCGTCGCCTCCGTTCGTTCCTCTCTCCGGCTCCTTATGGCTCGCTTTGCTGCCCACCCTTCACCGCCGTTACTACCGGCGGGCTCTGCTTCTTTTTTGCCGCAGGCGCTTTTACCGTTGTCATTTTGTTTAATTATCTCTCACGATTGTTATACTATCATACCAATCTTTATATTCACAGATCATCAATTGATATCACACATGTTAAAAGAATTTGTAGAAGGTTTAGGTGGCTTTGTTGCCGCCGGTGTCTTATGGGAAGGAGTAAAATTTATTTATCCTGAAATTAAAAGACCAATAGAAGAAAGGAAATCTGCTAAAAATACATTGCATAATAATATTTATCCAATCTTGCAATCAGCAAGTGAACTGTATGGAAAATTGGAATCCCTTGCGAAAGAAGATTTTTCAACTTTCATTAATCCTGAAAAATCAAATTCTCTTGACCCTAATCATAACAGGAAATATATTTATTATCTGTTCGCTCAATTTTGGGCGCAGTTAGAATATTTAAGGCTAGAAAGCCAGTACTCCTCCCTAGCTAAATTGAAAAAAGGCAATCAGCTAATACGTTTCATTGAAACCTTCGAATCAAGAAAATTTCGAATTTTAGACCGTTCTGTACAGAGAATCATTGGAGAATGCTTAATTGGCCCAAAAGACAGTAAATTTCGAATTCTATCATTAAATGAATTTTTAGTTGCTTTAGAAAAAGAAGATTCAACTCTTAAACCTTGGATATCAGTTCTTGAACAAACCCTTTTTCAAATTGTCCCTCTCCAAAACTCAAATTATGAAGTACGCAAAAAAGCGAATAATGCTAAACAAAAAATATTGGTATATGGCGTTATTATAGCAGCCTTGATTGACGAATTCGACCCTGAGTACAAAACTGTTCGTCGCAGACCGATTTATAAAAATAAATTAACTTCAAGAAGCAAGAAACTAATACGAGATCTATTGCTAACTCACTACATCCCCTTTGTCAATCGTAAACCATTCTACTACTAAAAAACAAAGGCCGCAGGCATCAGCTTCAAAAATGAAGCCTTACCGTTGGCCTTATACGTTAACTTATAAGGAGTTTCCTTGTTTTCAATTGGATTATAAAAATACATCTTTTCTGGATAATTCAGATAAAGCCTCAATTGAAGGTCTTTATTATTTTTTCTCTGCACGAAAAAACGAGTCCCTTATAAAGAGAAAGATTCATACGGTAATTGGTTGGTTCGTCTTGCTTAATTTCTGCATTTCCATCTTAGCATTTTCTAATAACCGATAACCATACCTTTATATTTCTTACAAACACTATGGCCAGCGAGTAGGCAAGTTATGCTCCTTTGGTCGGCAAGGTCTGCTCTCCACTTCGTTCCGCTTGCCTTAAGGTTTTTGCAAAAAAATCTCCAGCCCTTCATTTCGTTTTTTGCTTCGCTAATTTCTACTCACTCCGGGTAGTATTTTTTGTGCAAAAAACCTTGCCTTCCTGCCCACGCTGCATTTGGGTTGCCTATCGCTGGCCAAATGTGGTGTCTTGC
>JAACZX010000477.1 GCA_009996555.1 Chitinophagaceae bacterium
ATACCTGCTGCCACTGCAGCAAACAGCCCAACATTTAACCCTGTGCGGTAGGGATAATTCTGCAACCACTTGCTTACTGCAAACCACGAAACAGGAATTGCAATAAGAAGTGAGATAACAACAAGCTTTAAAAAATCTTTCGATAAAGCGGTTACAATAGCCGATACAGATGCACCCAATACTTTTCGCACACCTATTTCTTTCAAACGCTTTTCAGCAGCAAGTACCGATAAACCAAACAAGCCGATGCAGGAAATGAAAATGGTGAGCGCAGCACCGAACAACAGCATTTTTTTCCACTTTGCTTCAGCATCGTACTGTCGCTGGTTGCTGATGTCTTTAAATTCATAACTGTAAGGCTGCATGGGCTGAATACTCTTGTACACCTTTTCAATGTAGGGCAACACATTTGCAGCTGATCCTTCTTTAATGCGAACAACAGCAAGATCCAATCCCCACACATCGCCACGAAACACCTGTGGCTTTATTACTTCATTTAAAGAAGCGTAATGATAATCTTTTACTACACCCACCACTGTGTACTTTTTCTGATTATACCAGAAGTCGATCACTTCTCCTATTGGCTTTTTCCATCCTGCAGCTTTTACAAATGCTTCGTTTACGATAGCTGCCGAATTTGTATCGGACGTGAAGGCCGCAGAAAAATTACGACCTTGTACCACGGGAATTTTATACACCGGTAAAAACTCCGGATCGATCCAATCAACTGCAAACTCAATTTCCTGCGATCCGTTTACCTTCGCCAGTGTTCGGTTGTTACCGTTATTACGCACTGCCACCTGTTCAATAGCCGGATTTTTGAGTAACTCCTGGCGAAAAGTAGCAAACTGCTTGTAAGGAATATCAGGGATCGTTAATACATTCTTATCGTTATAACCAAGATCTTTTGAAATAAGAAAATCGAACTGACGGTACATAACTGTTGTAGCAATAATCAGCAACGTTGCAAGTGAGAACTGCAAAACCACAAGCGATTTTTGTAAATAGTTCTTACCCGATAAGCGAAAGCGGTTGTATAATGTTTCCACCGGGTTAAAGCCTGACAGCACAAGTGCCGGGTAAAAGCCAGCCATAAAACCCGTAAGGAGAAACAAAAGTACATAGCTCAGCATCAGTTTTGCATCAAACAGGTAAGACAACACCAATGCTTTGTTTGAAAGCTGGTTGAAGGCAGGCATCAGCAACTGTGCAATACCCACCGCTATCACAAAGGCTGCAAAACAAATAATATATGATTCGCCAAGAAATTGCCAGATCAATTGCCGGCGGTCGCCACCTACTACTTTACGCACACCAATTTCACGTGCACGCTTTAAAGATCTTGCAATGGTGAGGTTAACGAAATTGATACAGGCAATCAACAAAACAAATAATGCAATTCCTGAAAGTATATACGAGTATGTTGGGTTGCTTGCATCTGTCATTCCGTTTGATGCAATGTATTCCTTGTTCAGATGTATATCGGTATAAGGCTGCAGCATATACACAGCCTTTGCTTTGTAATTATACTTTTCCGCCACCACTTTTGTCATTTCTTTTGAATCAGCAACATAATACTGCATCATCTTCTTTTCAGTTTGCTTCACATCTGCACCGGGCGTTAATACAACAAATGTGTTAAGAAAGAAATTGAACCAGTTCATCCGGTCTGTCAACTCATCCGGACGCATTTGCATTTTAGTTAACAGCTGAAATTTGATGGAAGAGTTCTGCGGGCAGTCCTTTGCAACAGCAGTAACAATGTGAGGTTTAAACTCACCATTACGTTGCAACTGCAGTGTTTTACCAACAACATCAGCCGATCCAAAAAACTTTTTTGCAACTGTTTCAGTGATCACAACAGCATCGGGTTGCTGCAAAGCAGTTTTTTCATCGCCATGCAATAATGGAAAATCAAATATGGAAAAAAAATTACTGTCAACCTTGTGTGCTTCCTGCCCCAATACTTCTGAACCTTTTTTGATATTTACATAATCGCCCTGTAAACGCACAAAGGCTGCAATTTCAGGCACGCCCGAAGCAAATGCAGGTCCGTGAAAACTACCGGTGTTTCCACTTTTCATCATAATGCTTCCATCGGGGCCCACCTCTTTACTAACAATACGGTAAATATGATTAACGTTGGGAAGGAACCTGTCGTAACTCACTTCATCTTTTGTGTACAACAGGATGAGCATGGCACAGGCCAGCCCCATACTTAACCCGGCAATATTGATAAATGAATAGATCCTGTTTTTTGCGAGGTTTCGCAAGGCTGTTTTAAAATAATTTCTGAACATCGGATGAAAGGTTTATTCGTTGCGTAAGCTTTTTACTGGATTGGTTAATGCAGCTTTTACAGCCTGCAGGCTCACCGTAAGAATGGCAATGATCAAGGCCAGCACAGCAGCAGCGGCAAATACCCACCAGCTGATGTTTACACGATAAGCAAAATTCTGCAACCATTCATTCATGGCCCACCATGCAAGAGGTATAGCAAACACACAGGCGATGAACACCAGTTTCACAAAATCTTTACTGAGCATTTGCACAATACCTGAAACAGATGCACCTAACACTTTACGGATGCCGATCTCTTTTGTACGCTGTTCAGCCATGTAGGTTGCCAGGCCAAACAAACCAAGGCAAGCGATAAGTATGGCGAGAAACGAAAATGAAAATGCTACTTTACCAACACGCTGCTCATCACGGTACATTCTGTCGAATGAATCATCAAGAAAACTGTATGTAAATGGCATGCCTGGCGCCATTGCTTTGAACTTCGTTTCTACCTGCGCCAGTAAATTTTTCATATCCTTTGTTTCAACACGAAGAGCTGTTGCCCACCTGTTGTGACCCAGTTGAAAACAAAGCGGCCCCACATTTTTACGCAACGATTCATAATTGAAATTTTTCACCACACCTATAACTGTATATGCAACCGGGGCTCCATCATCAGAAGAACGATAAAGTTTTTTACCGATAGGATCATCAAGACCAATTAATGCTGCTGTACTTTCATTGATAATTAATCCTGTTGAATCGCTGCCGAATTCTTTTGAAAAATTACGTCCTTTAATGATCTCCATTCCAAGCGTGGGAACATAATCATGATCAATCCGCCAGTTCTGCATATTAAATCCGTTCTTATCCGTCATCACAGCTTCGGTTGACCAAGTGTTATCGTTGCGTGATGAATTTGCCACCGGTAAAAAACCCGCAAATGAGGAAGCTTTTACACCACTTAGTTTTTCAATTTCTGTTCTGAACGATCCTGCTGTGCTTCCGTTCATAGACGGATTGTCAATAATGAGCACTTGCTCTTTATTAAACCCGATCTTTGTTGTTTGTATATAATTCAGCTGCCTGTAAATAACAATTGTACCTGTTATGAGTAGAATGGTTGTGAAAAACTGGAATACCACAAGTGAACTACGCAGACTGCTTTTTGAAAATCCTGTATTGATCTTTCCTTTTAATACAGTGATGGGTTTAAACGATGAAAGGAAGAAAGCCGGGTAACTTCCCGCAAGTAAACCCACTGCAACCGGTAACAATAAAAGGAAAATAAGGAACTGAGGTTTCAGCAGATCAGTAATATGAAATTCTTTTCCTGCAAGATCATTAAACCAGCCTAACGCAAGCCATGCGCAAATAATTGCCAGCAACATTGCTATGGAACTTGTAAGTGTTGACTCCGCAAGAAATTGACGTATCAACGATTTTTTTTCTGTGCCCAATACTTTACGGATACCCACTTCCTTTGCACGAGATGCTGAACGTGCAGTGGAAAGATTCATAAAGTTGATGCAGGCAATAAGCAGGATAAACAACGCCACAGCACCAAAGATGTACACATACTGTATACTTCCGTTTACCCCCAGCTCCACCCTTCTTTCTGAATAAAGGTGAATATCTGTAATGGGCATAATAGAATAGCCCAGCCTGTTACCAGCTTTTTCAAAATCTTTCATGCTTTCAATCTGCATGAACTGTTTTGCCTGCGGCAAAATATATTTATCAACTACCTGCGTAAAATTTTTCTCAAATTCTTTGTAATCAGTACCCTCCTTTAAAACAATATAAGTATGAAAATTATGGCTGAGGAAGTTGCCAAAGCCATAGTCAACATTATCCATCGACAGAAACATGTCGTAAATAAAATGAGAGTTGCGGGGAATATCATTGATCACTGCTGTTACCTTGTACAGTCTTGCTCTTTCATCGTTACACTCCATCATTTTACCCATTGCCGCAGAAGCAGAACCAAAATATTTTTTGGCTGTTGATTCTGTAAGAACAACAGTGTTTGGTTCATTCAGTGCTGTTTTTAAATTTCCGGCAAGAGCAGGAAATGTAAACACATCAAACAATGTTGAATCGGCATACACTACGCCTTCTTCAGTAATAAATTCATTTTCTTTTTTGAACAACTTTGTTCCCTCACTTGCATAAATCCTTGCAAACTGCTCCACTTGCGGATAATCTTTTTTGAGTGTTGCACCCATCGGGTCAGAGCTTACAGCAAGGCTCATATCAGTGCCGCCAAAACGAATATCGGAATGCACACGATAGATCCGGTTTGCTTTTTCGTGGTAGCGATCATAGCTTATCTCATCGGTAATGTATAATGCTATAAGAATAAAACAGGCAAGGCCCGATGCCAGCCCGATGATATTGATAAGAGAGAATGTTTTATTCTTAAGTAAATTTCGCCAGGCTATTTTAATATAATTCGTGAACATGAAATAAGGTTTAATGGTTGGCAAAACGATTACTGAACAGGTTTATGATTAATGATTGTTACACAAGAATATTTTCTGTAACGGTATGCCCATCGAGCATACGCACAATGCGGTGACTGTACTTGGCATCGTGTTCACTATGTGTTACCATAATGATGGTTGTGCCTTGTTCATTCAAATCGGTAAGTAACTGCATCACTTCATTGCCGTTTGAAGAATCAAGGTTACCGGTAGGTTCATCTGCAAGAATAAGTTTTGGTTTGTTTACCACAGCACGGGCAACAGCCACACGCTGCTGCTGTCCACCGCTCAACTGCTGCGGATAGTGGTTACGGCGATGCATGATCTGCATTTTATCCAGCACTTCTTCTACACGCTTCTTACGTTCATCGGCTTTTATATTGCAGTAAATAAGTGGCAGCTCCACATTTTCATATACAGTTAATTCATCAATAAGGTTAAAACTCTGGAATACAAAACCAATGTTTCGTTTACGCAGATCTGCTCTTTTCCGTTCTGTAAAACCGGCCACTTCAATTCCGTTGAACATAAAACTGCCACCATCAGGATCATCGAGCAAGCCAAGAATATTGAGCAGTGTGGATTTGCCGCAACCGCTTGGCCCCATCACTGCCACAAATTCGCCTTCCTTTACTTCCATTGAAAGCTTGTTCAGTGCAACGGTTTCCACTTCTTCCGTGCGATAAAACTTTTCGAGATTAGAGATCTTTATCATTGATAAGAGTTTTTACAATTGAAACATATTTACAGGGCCGGGTACAAACATATCCTGCACCGGCTTTTGTATGGGTTGTGCTTCTGCCTGGCAGTTCATGTTTTTTACTGCCATGGCCGATGTAACAATGGCTGCAAACAACAGCGCTATTATTGCCGAGAAAAGGAATTGTTTTTTCATGATGTTTATTTCTTTAAGATTAACTCCTGCATATTGCCATAGTTTTCATAGCTGCTGGTAATAACTTTATCGCCGGGCTTTAATCCACTCAGTACTTCATAGTAATCAGGATTCTGACGTCCTAACTGAATATCTACTTTATATGCTACGGTTCCGTTCTCATTCACTTTAAATATCCAGTTACCACCTGTTTGCTGGTAGAAACCACCTTTGGGCACAAGCACAGCCTGTGTTTCTTCACTCAATGCCAAACGTATTTGCAATGTTTGTCCACGGCGTACAGTTTCAGGCGCTTTATCAGTAAACTCCATATCAACCTGGAAACGTCCATTGGCAACCTGTGTATATACTTTTTTAATTTTCAGTTTATAGGTTTTGCCCGCAACATCGCAATTACCTTCAAGCCCTGTAAAAATGCGGCTGATATAATGTTCATCAATATCCACACGCACTTTAAATCCACTCATCACATCTATTTGTCCTAAACGCTGACCTTTGTTTTTATTCTCACCAATTTCTGCATCAAGTGAAGTGAGTTGACCATCAACAGGAGCTCTTACAATCAGGTCACCAACTTTTTTACGCATCAGCGCCAGTGTGCGTTTCATTTGCTGGTAGCTTTCACTCATTTGATCTACCTGCTGCTTCATACTGGTTGCATCCGTTTTCATGATCTGCTCAGTCAATCTTTTGCGGCGCAGTTGATAATCGTATAAATTCTTACTGCTTTGAAATTCCTGCGACCCGATCACTTTCTGTTCGTATAATTTTTTATTGAGGTTGTAAATACGTTCCGCTTCTTTCAATGCATTATCTACATCTGCATCCTGGTTCTGGCGATTGATGGAGTTTTGCTCAGCATTGTTTTTGCTGATCTGCATTTGCGTTAACACATTAAACACCTGTGTTTCCTGGTTGGCAAGTTGCAGTTCAAGATCGGTATTGGATAAACGAAGGATCGGTTGGTCTTTTTTCATCATAGCACCATCCTCCACATATTTTTCTTCCACACGGCCGCCCTCCATTGCATCGAGGTAAATGGTTGTAACCGGAAGCACAATACCGTTAACAGATATAAATTCCTGGAACGCCCCTTTTTTAATTTCACTAACTGAAATGCGTTCCGTATCAACATTCAATTTTGATTTGCCTGATGTGAAATAAACACTGCCGGCAATCAACAATACAATACCTGCAATGCCCGCAATTGTGAGAATGCGTTTGGTATTCCATTTCTTTTTTTCAATAACTCTGTCCATGAAAAATGTTTTCCTGAATTTACTTTTTGCTTGTTTTGTTTACGCTGAAAATTACCCCGGTGTTACAACCAGGGTAATTTTTTAAACCAAAGAAATCAATGAGCGAAACAAAGTCGGCAAATAACCTATAACATCATGCCAACAGGGTAACCGGTTGGTTTTCAAACAACTTACTGCACAGTATGATAAAAAGTGTACGGTTTCGATACAGCAAGTGTACGGTTTCGATACAGTTGCTGGCCCGCTGTAATTTTATTGAAATTTAGTTGTCTATGCTTTATGAATATGGTAAAATTGTGGCAGTAAAAAAGCCGCCATCATTTTTTACTATTTAAACAAAACAATGAATTTAAAGAACGCCAGTGTACTGATTATTGATGATGATACCGATGTGCTTACGGCAGTGCGGTTGTTGTTAAAAACAGAAGCCAAAGAAGTAACGACGGAAAAGAACCCCGAGAATATCCGTCACCTGCTTGCAAGGCAACGGTTTGATGTAATACTGCTTGATATGAATTACAACAGCACCATCCACACCGGCAACGAAGGTATTTTCTGGCTGAAAAAAATAAAAGAAATTACACAGGAGCCGGCAGTGATCATGATCACAGCGTATGGCGATATTGATCTGGCTGTGCGGTCATTAAAAGAAGGCGCTGCTGATTTTGTGATAAAGCCCTGGCATAACGAAAAGCTGATCACCACTATTCGTGAAGCCTTGCAAAAAAAGGAAACCAATAAATCGCTTTCAACAGGCATTGCTTCTTCATTACCAGCTGCAGGTAAAAACTTTGTGGGTGAAAGCACAGCTATGAAAGATATTTTTCTGAAGATCGATAAAATTGCCCCCACCGATGCAAATGTGCTGATACTTGGTGAAAACGGAACGGGCAAAGATCTTGTTGCACATGCTATTCACCAGCAATCGTTAAGGGCAAACAAACCATTTATAAAAGTGGATGCAGGCGCATTAACAGAAACGTTGTTTGAAAGCGAATTGTTCGGCCATAAAAAAGGAGCGTTTACCGATGCAAGAGAAGAACGCATCGGCCGTTTTGAAGCTGCAAACGGAGGAACACTTTTCTTAGATGAGATCGGCAACATCAGTTTACAACAGCAGGCAAAACTTTTATCGGCATTACAAAACCGGCAGATCATTAAACTGGGCAGTAACGAACCTGTATCGGTTGATATACGGCTTATATGTGCTACCAATCTTCCATTGTCTGAATTGGCCAATGAAAACCGTTTCAGAAAAGATCTTGTGTATCGTATAAACACTGTTGAAATAATGTTGCCGCCACTTCGTAAACGAAAAGAAGATATTCCGTTGCTTGCGCAACATTATGTAAGCATTTATGCAGAGAAATATATTAAACCCAATATCCGCTTAGATAAAAAAGCAATTGACAAATTAACTGAACATCCATTTCCCGGCAATGTGCGTGAACTGCAATACAGCATTGAACGTGCAGTGATCATGACCGAAGGTGATACCTTATCTGCAACTGATCTAATTTTTTCGCCCATTGAAACTGCACGGCTTGAAACTTCGGACGAAGAACAGGATCTGAAGTTAAGCAGCATGGAAAAAAACACCATTCTGCGTGTAATTGAAAAACATAATGGCAATATTACCAAAGCTGCAAAAGAATTGGGTTTAACAAGAACGGCTTTGTACAGGAGGTTAACAAAGTATGACATTTAAACGATACGAATGGCGATTAGTGATACGGTTACTGCTTCTGTTTGCAGTACTGTTTTTTGCTGCATGGCTGATACTGAAAAATTATTTTCTGTATGCCGGTTTTCTGACTCCCGTATTGGCCTATCAGTTTTATGATCTTTACCAGCTATTGAAAAAAGCACAGGATGAAGTAAAGGAATTTGCTGAAGCCATTCACTACCGTGATTTCTCCCGCTATTTTAATGTAAAACAAGCCCCAGCCGAACTGCAACCCTTGCGTGAAGGGTTTAATGAGATCAACAGCACTTTTAAGATCATCAGCCGGGAAAAAGAAACACAATATGTGTACCTGCAAAAAATTCTTGAGTTGGTTGATACAGGCATTCTTTCGTACCGCACAGACAACGGAGAAATTGTATGGATGAATGAATCGTTTAAACGCATGATGGGTATCCCCTATCTTAAAACCATACACTCGCTGGAGAAAAGAGATGAGCTGTTGTACAAAGAAGCCATTGCTATTAAAACAGGCGAAAGCAAACTGGCAACTGCTGCAACCGAAAAAACAAGTTTTAAAATACTGCTTTCTGCCACCGCTTTTCAAACAGGCGATCAAACATTTAAACTCATTGCCTTTCAAAACGTGAATGAAGCTTTGGATGAAACAGAAGCTGAAGCATGGCGCAAACTGTTAAGTGTAATGACGCATGAGATCATGAACTCTGTTGCACCTATTTCATCACTTGCTGAAACATTAAAGAACAGGTTGCAGCAAAGTGTTGAGCATTTGCAGAACAAAGAAGGATCGGTTGACGATCTTGCATTGGGTATTGAAACAATACAACGCAGAAGTGAAGGCTTGCTGAAATTTGCTGAAACCTACCGTAACCTGAATAAGATCACAACACTTAACAGCAAGAAAATACTGGTACGTGATCTTTTTGAAAACCTGAACCAGTTGATGCAACCAACGCTTGAACAGAAAAAAATTGAACTCGACATTATTCTGAAAGACCCGGCCATAACCCTGATTGCAGATATTAATTTATTGGAACAGGTGCTCATCAATTTACTGGTGAATGCCATTGAGGCCGTAAAAGACAAACCCGAACCACAGATCATACTTACAGCCAGCACCACTTCTTCGGGAAAAACGGTCATCAAGGTATCAGATAACGGAAGTGGTATGTCTGCTGAAATTTTAGATAAAATCTTCATCCCTTTCTTCAGCACAAGAAAAAATGGCAGCGGTATTGGGCTTAGCCTTTGCAAACAGATCATGTTATTACACAAAGGAAACATCCGTGTGCAGAGTAAAGAAGGCGAAGGCAGTTCATTCCTGCTTGTATTTTAAAAAACAACGTCTCATTCTTAACATTAAGTTCATGCAGGAATAGCATCTTCGTAAAAACAATCCTTGCATTTATCTTCTGCATCTTTCGGAAAAGATTTTCTATGGGGAGTAGCTATTGCAGCTGCACAGAATGAAGGCGCATGGAATGCAGACGGTCGTGGCCCTTCCATTTGGGATGTGTATGCACGCAGGCAGGGAAAAATAAAAGGCGCTGCAAAACCAACTGATAATTGCGATTTTTATTACCGTTACAAAGATGACCTGTTGCTGGTGAAAGCACTTGGCTTCAATGTGTTTC
>JAACZX010000763.1 GCA_009996555.1 Chitinophagaceae bacterium
TAAATACGCTCTTGCTTTCTTTATCAATGGCACTGTAAAAAGAAAATTTAGCAAGTGCCATATTTAGAATATCCTGTAAAGATTGATTGACAGCGGCTGCAGTAACAACTACTGTGTCAATTTGCTTTACATCAAAATAAAAACGGTATCCGGTTTTTTGTTCAATCGATTTCAGAAATTCTATTGCAGGCATATCTTTTGCTTCAATAGAAACAATAATTTTTGATGAGTCATTCTGTGCCTGAGCATTTACACAAAACAGCAACATCAATATAAAAAGTGTACTACTTATTCTTCGCATTTCATTTCGAGATTTGATCAAAAAAAGCTGACAACTCTGTAAGCATATATTCCTTGTTTTTCTTATAATTCAGTTGCTTACTATTCATTATTCGTTCTAATTCTGTACGCTTATCGCCATAAATCTGAAAAACAGAACGTTTGTTTTTTATTGGGTAAAAAACATTATCTTTTATAATAAAATATTTTTCTTCTGTAAGCACGTCTTTCAGCAAACCTTCTCCCTTTGTTCTTACATACTCATTTATTTTTTTCGTTTCTTTTTTAAATAACCTTACCCCTCCATCATATAAAACTTCATAAAACCCAGTTCTAATTGTTGAAGTATTTGCATTATTAGCTGATAGCCTTACAAACTTGTGTCCTGAAATACCGAAAGAAGATACACGCTCTGAGGTGAGTTGTATTGGCCGATTATGATGATAAAGGATTAGTAAGTCTGCCACCTCATCGTATGTCAACAAAAGACCAGGGTAATAAATATTATCATATACTACAAATCCCGGTTCAGGATTGGTGGTATTGAAATATGGATGTCCATTTTCAAATACAAAAGGGTATCCTTGATAATGGATGCCATTGAACACCTCCCGTTGATCACCCATTTTTTCGTGATAAAGGCGCACTGCATTGTCAATCCCCTTTTTTGAATAGATAGAGTCAACATCCTGTGTTTGAGCGAACAATTGTGTATGTACAATAACAATTGAATAAACGAGAACCAGCTTTTTTCTCATCAAATTTTTTCTCATGGATTTTAGTTAGCTAAAAAGCGAATAAATCATTTGCCAAAAAATGGAAAATAGATAAAAACTTGGTTGCAGATCACATACTTCTTTTTTTTTACATGAAAGGCAAAAAAGCCACATAAGTATGCTCATTGCACATTATATAGCCAGATTATATCATCACAATACTTTTATTTGTCTGTTTTTTCTTTGCACGAAGCATTATCAATGATATTCCTACTGTTTTCGTAATACATGAGAACACGATGCATTTTTTTCCCTTCCATTAAACTTTCCTCCTCATTACCCATCTTACCAACGGTTTTTCTACTTTTATACTCAGTCAGAAAGATCCAGACCAGAAAACCTCTATTCAACAATGACCCAACCAGACGATAAGGAATTATTGCTGCAGTTCCATGACCCTGCTACAAAAGAGCGGGCATTTACCCGCATTATCAAAAAATACCAGGAGAAGCTGTACTGGCATATCCGCCGCATGGTGGTGGAGCATGAAGATGCCAATGATGTGTTGCAAAACATGTTCATCAAGGTATGGAACGGGCTGGAAAACTTCCGTGAAGATGCCCAGCTTTATACCTGGCTCTACCGTATTGCCACCAACGAAAGCCTCACCTTTCTTGAAAACAGGAAAAAACGCACAGCTGTTTCAATGGACCAGGTAGAAGCGGGCCTCAGCAATACCATTAAGGCCGATAAACATTTTGACGCCAACCGGCTTGAATGGAAGCTTCAATTAGCCATTCAGCAACTGCCTGAAAAACAACGGGCTGTATTCAACCTGCGGTATTATGACGAAATGCCTTATGAGCAAATGAGCCGTGTGCTGGAAACCAGTGAAGGGGCATTGAAGGCCAGCTATCACCATGCCGTGAAAAAAATAGAGGATTTTATCCTCAACCGTTAAACGAAAAGCGCTTAAAAACATCTATAGAAACAGAAAATGACCCGTAATAAAGACATATTGAATGAATTGGAGCAGATAAGTCCTGT
>JAACZX010000412.1 GCA_009996555.1 Chitinophagaceae bacterium
ATAAATGTTATACTTTTTTGTATTGCTATTAGTACAATCCTTTTTCACCTGCTTTTCCCTTTAACTTGGTTTTATTCCACCAAATTCACTCGTTTTTTCCCCAAATGTTAAACTTCCGTTAACGCCCCATTTTCTACCCAACCCTTTTATGCCCGTGTGGGGTATCTCTATCATACCGCCACAAACAGCGGCTTTTTTAAACCTTATAATCATAGAATATGAAACAGACATTCCGCAGCGTATACACGCTCTTCATCGCAAGCCTTCTCATCCTGGTTTCCTGCAAGAAACCCGTAGAGCCACAACAACCCGGTGGTGGTCCAGATCCAATGCCCGGTCTTTCGCACAAGTATCGCATTTCGGCTGATGCATTGAGTGGCTTGCCCAATCAACCCATCGCCAACATCTTTGTAAAGTTTGATGTAAAGAATGCACAGGACGAATTGGTGGTGAGCAATAAACTCGTTCCACTCAATTTCAATGGCAAATTTGTAACGGAGGAAATGGAACTGCCAGCAGGCTCGTACCGCATCAGTAAACTTCTGATTGTATCGGGCACAGGTAATGTATTGTATGCGGTGCCGGTAACCAATTCAATAAAAGCAGCGCAGGTAAGCAAACCGTTGGCTTATAACATAGTGTTACCTGCCGCTACTTCACTGGATGTTGCTGCTGATTTTTTAAAAGTGGAACCAACCGATAAAGCAGTTGATTTTGGTTATGCTGCTGATGCATTCGGCATCAGTTCAACACCTGTTGAAGAAGCTTTCAGCATCAACATAAAAACAAGCATTACGGTTGGTGAAATTTTGTACGACAGTATTCCGTCTTCATTAGTGTACCGTACGTTCAGTGCAAGTAACGAATTGCTGAGTGTGAAGTTTATCAGTCTTGCTGCGGGAGTTAATACTGTGCAGTTAGATAAAAATGCTTCGCAACATGAATTCATTGTACAAAAATGGGGAGGCACTTATACAAAGCGTTATGCAAAAGAAGAATTGAAAAAAGATACGCTGTACGAATTTGGGGAAGAGAAGGAAGCCAAAAAACTAAAATCGGAGATCACATCACGTTGGGATGGCAACATGTACAAAGCCGAATCGAAGAACAATTATATCTACGATGGTAAAGGTCGTTTGACCAAAGTTGAGTTTATGCAGAAACGGGCAACAGATGGAACACCCTTTGTTGCCAGAACTGAAAACCTGGAGTACACAGATGGACGTGTAGAAAAAATCAGCATGTATGACGAAGGTGATGTGTTTGCGGGTACAAGAAGCATCCGTTACAATGCAGCCGGAAAGATCAATCACATTACAGAAGATGTACTTAATGTGAGCAAAACAGAAGTTGACATTGCACATCACGGCGCAAATGGCGATGGATTAGACGAAGTGAATTTCAACTTCCGTTATTCAAACACTTCACTTACCATGGAGTATTATCAACGCTGGAGACATGGCAACCTGTTTTCTGATAACAGTCGCAGCAGCAACGGAAGTACCGAGACAGGCAGCTACCAACAAGATAACAACATCAACCCGTATGCACACCTCAACTGGCCTGATCTGTTTTTAAGCCGCAGCTCTAAAAATAATCTCAACTGGCAGGCATGTACGTACTACGGTAATTATCCATTGAATGTTGCATACAGTTTCGAATACAAATACGATAACGAAGGTTATCCCATCGAGTTAATTCGCCGTTACAAATCGTATACAACCGGACAACATTTGTTTACAACAAAGACAGTTTATACTTACTGAAACAAGAGCATTAGTTATTATTTTCATAAACGAATTACATTATGTTACAAAAATTATCATACATATTTCTGCTGTTCATGGTTTCGTGCACAGCAGCCAAGGTATCGGTTCCTGCGGGCTTCAGCTCGCAGGCAACTAACATGAAGGTGAAAGGATTAAATGGCTGGATGATCAATCAGCGGTTGACCTTTGGTGAGTTCACAACATCGGCAGTAAAGCGTGGATGGGATTTCAGCAGCTCCTTTCAATACACAAAATTCAGTC
>JAACZX010000413.1 GCA_009996555.1 Chitinophagaceae bacterium
CAATAAAGCAGCACAGTCGTTGACGATGCTGTTCACTACTATTATATCCATCGCCAGCTGCAACTGTTATGGTTGGCCGTATCTATGGGCAAACCCCTGTTAAAAGAGGGGTTTGCTGTAGTATAATCTTTACGGGTTATCGTTTTTCAGCTACAATCTTACTACACAAAACAAGTACGGTCTAATACGTTCATGTTCTATTTTTTTCGGCCTTCGGTGGTTGTTACTTTGTACTGTCAATGACAAAGAACAAAATCCGATAGCATGTAAGACCAGCCATTTGATCCGTACCCTTGAAAACCTGTCTCTGAAACCAAACCCGATGAAAACCGACCCAATATCCAATAGTGTAAAACCGATGATTTGATCCGTACCCTTGAAAGCCAGCCTCTGAAACCAAACCCGATGAAAACCGACCCAGTATCCAATAGTGCAAAACCGATGATTTGATCCGTACCCTTGAAAACAACCTTATGAAACCCCAAACATCGTACCTGTTGTATCCTTAGAAAACGCCTGAATCCGTACCCTGCTGCCCATTACACAAGTTCACGTTGATTGATATCCGTGGCCCGTTTTTAATCCGTACTTTTTTAATGAATGGTTCTGATCCTGTGAGAAAATGGAGCCATTCTTTTTTTATCGCTACTCATTCTTAAAACAATTTTTATGAAGCACCACATTGCATTGAAACAACTTGTAGGCGATGTAGCACAAACAATATTGCCGAATGCAGTAAACCGCTACAGTTTTTTTGTCAACGATATTGCGCCGGATATACAGGTTTTGGCAGATCATGATCTGCTGGCAACTATGCTGAGTAACTTGTTACAGACTGCTGTTGCTCAAACTGAAAATGATTGCATCCGCATTTCGGCACATGAGCACCAGGAACAGATTTGGTTAAATGTGCATGAGCATGCACGTTGTTACAGTGCTGATATTTTTAACAGGTTGGAACAGATGATGCCTTTGGCAGAAACACTTGGTGGAACAGTGGCTTTAGTTCCGGCAACACAAGGGCTTCATTTAGCCTTTCGGTTTCGAAAGGACGCATAAATAATGTCGGTTGAACACAGGGTTATTTATTTTGTTCTCCCTCTTTCTTCACCTGTTTTTTTGCTCCCGGGATCTTAATATTTTTGCAGCGTGAATGATCTCCTGCAAAATCCCGTCTTTAACGCTTTATCTACCGGCGATAAACATCTGAGCTTTGGTACCGAACAAGTAAAATACTTTGATGCTGAAGTATCGCCTTATGCAGGTTTCCCCGATGATTATATCAATGGTTTCGCCAATCTGTATGAACTGCTTCCTGAAGGCAGAAGAATATTATTCGCAAGGCCAACTCCGATTGAAACACCAAAGGGTTGGCAACTGCAACATGAAATAAAAGGACTGCAGTTTGTGTATAATGGAAATAAGCAAATGGAAGGTGATTTCTCCAGCATCGTTCCGTTATCAACAGCGCATGTGGATGAAATGATTGAACTGGTAAGGCTCACAAAGCCCGGGCCATTTGATAAACGCACCATTGAGTTTGGTTCGTACCACGGCATATTTGTAAACGGCCAGTTAGCTGCCATGACAGGACAACGTTTGCATGTTGCAAATTACACTGAACTAAGTGCCGTATGCACACATCCCCATCATTTGGGTAAAGGTTATGCTTCTGTTTTAATGCAACACCAGATGCAGATCATCTTAAGCAATGGACAAATACCTTTCCTGCATGTTCGGCATGATAATGAAAGAGCCATTGCCGTGTACGAACGGCTTGGCTTTGTTGTTTCCCGGCCAATGTATTTTTATTTTATGAAGCGGTTGTAAAAAGAAACCCGGAATTGTGCTTTCCTGATTCTCCGGTAACTTTATCTCTAAAACAACATACGATGCAAACAACACAGGCAGACCTGCTGATTAAAATGAGTATTGCTGCATGGGATTCGCAGAATAAATATTTCAGCAATTTTATAGAAACAGTAAGTGAAGAGCAATTGCAAAAAGAAATTGCTCCTGGAAGAAA
>JAACZX010000764.1 GCA_009996555.1 Chitinophagaceae bacterium
GCACAATCATTTAATGGAAGGACGAAACAGCAGACTTGATGGGTTACAGGCGGCAATATTAGCAGCAAAACTTCCCTACCTTGAACAATGGACAGCAGCAAGAATTGCACATGCGACAAATTATACGAAGCTTTTGCAACACACATCTGTTATTACTCCTGTTGTAAAAGAAGGATTTTGTCATGTGTATCATTTATATGTGGTAAAATCCAGGCAACGTGATGAACTGATGTTGCAATTGAAGGCGAATGGTGTGGAAACAGCTATTCATTATCCTACAGCTTTGCCTTTTTTGCCCTGCTATTCACACAGGGGTTTCAAACATTCTGATTTTCCTGCAGCATTTGCCAATCAATCGGAAATCGTTTCTATCCCTTTGTATCCTGAATTAACTGAGGAACAGATTACACACATTACATCATTGGTTGCTTCAGTTGAGCATGTTCCAGTTCAAGGATAAAATAGTTTTTCTTATTTCCTCTGACAGGTGGGGAATAATGAAAGTGAGTAAACATCACTATGCATTGGAGCTTGCAAAAACCGGCGCAAAGGTTTTTTTTATAGAACCACCTATGCTTTCAAACAAAGGCATTACACTTAGCAGCTGTAGTGAGCATGCGGGTATTACCATTGTAAAATATAAGCCTGTATTCAGAGGCAAGCGCTTTTTGCCATATTGGCTTTACCGTTGTTTGCTTTATATACAGGTGAAACTATTGCTGAAAAAAATTGCAGTAAAGCCAGATATTATCTGGAGCTTCCATGGTTATCTTTTTGAGAATCTCCAATGGTTTAATGCGCCTGTATCTCTTTTTTTTGCTGCCGATCAATTTGAAGGAGGTGACTTGCCGCAGGAGATAAAAACAGCGGACCTTTTACTGGCCGTTTCTGATACTATTAAAGCAAAACTGGAGAAAAGCGGGAAGAAAGTTTTTCAGGTAAATCATGGATTGCAAGAGGACTTTGTACTGAAAGCAAACGAGCTACTCCAGTCCCCAAACGCTGTTGAACCTGCAAAAAAAATCATTGTTGGTTATACCGGTAACTTAAGAATGCAGGCGCTTGACCGGACAACCATGATGACTGTAATAAAGAATCATCCGTCTATACAGTTCCTTTTTTGGGGCTCTTACAAAAAGGAAGATATGAACCTGGGAGGCGAAATGACTGATAATGCAGACAGCTTTATAACGTTTCTGCAAAATGCACTTAATGTTGAACTACGGGGTGTGGTTCCAGGAAACATTCTGCAGCAGCAGCTAAGCGCATGTAACCTGTTGTGGCTTTGCTGGAAAACAGGGGTTCATGCAATGTGGGACGGGTCTAATTCACATAAGCTGTTGGAATATCTTTCAACTGGCAGTCCTGTTGTCGCACATTATGTCAGCAGTTATAAGCAAACGGATCTGCTTTACATGCTTCCAGAACCAGGGAATGAAAACTATCCTGAACTATTTGACCGGGTAATAACAGTTTTACAGCAAGGAGAACCGGTTGAAAGGGTTACTAAACGATTGGAATTTGCTGTGACCAACTCGTACGAAAAGCAATTGCAACGCATCGGAACATATATATGCGGAATTCACAAAGCTGAACAGTAAAATGGATAAGGGGGCTAAACATATTGTATTGGTTACAGGGCAACACATGGTCGCAAATCCACGTGTATGGAAAGAAGCTAACTGCTTATATCAACATGGGTATAAGGTTACGGTTGTAACTACTTTTTATGATGCACAAAAACTGGCAGAGGATAACAGGTTGTTGTTGCCCGGCATAAACTATAAGCCTTCTGTGAATCTTATTGGGGGGCAAGGCAGTTTTGCAGAGCGAATATTGTCACGGCTATGGAGGCGATTAGCCATGCTGCTGAAAAAGATGATACGTGTGGACTCTGCTTATTTACTAATGTATAGTCCACGGCATCAGTTAAGGCAACTATTACGAACAAAGGCTGATCTGTATGTCTGCCACCAGGAAGCAGGCTTGTTGCTTGGTTGCGAGTTGCTAAAATTTCGACGAAA
>JAACZX010000765.1 GCA_009996555.1 Chitinophagaceae bacterium
CCAGGTATTTGTTTTGCCAGCAGCTGGCATATTTTTCTTTGAACTCACGCAAGCCTTTGTACCGTTGAAATGTTTTTATTTTATCACCGGCAATTTTTACAAGCTGTTCAGCCCTGTTTTGCGGCTGTGTAATACCACTCATTGGAACAAGACCAAGGTTGATGTATTTTTTTTGTTGTGCTTTTGCTGCATCAATCAAACGGAGGATGAGTGCATCCATTGCCGCACCCGGCGCAGCTTTTATTTTGCGAATCAGATCGTAAGTGCATTCATTGGCTGAATAATCAGGAACAATGTTCAGAAAGGCATTGATTTCGCCTTTTTCATTTTCCAGGGTAATAATATCCTGGTGCCTGATTTCATTTGCATCAAACATACCTTGTGAGAAAACAGTTTCGCTTTTGCCAAATTCCATCAGCCATTCGTCCGATACTTTTTTCAATGCCTGTACGAAATGTTCATTTAATGGTGCTTCATACAGTTTTGCAGTATACCCTTTCTTCTGAAGATTGCTGATGCCGTTCCGTAACGATTTTCGTTCTTTTCCTTCCAGTGAAAATGTGGTTACATCCAGTACTGCTTCCTGCCCGATGAGTAACCGTTTTTTACGCAGTTCATCAAACCAATGAATACTGCCTGCATCTACCCTGTAAAAAGCCGGTTTTAATCCGGCTTTCCGGCAATAGTGTTCAAACTCTTTTAATACAGATACTTTTTGATTAGCTGCACTCACCGGTTCTTCCAGCACTACCGCAAAACCATTGGCAATTCTGTATGAAACAAATGCATCGTAATGGGATGAAAAGAACAATAGTTTATCGGGGTATACCTTGAAATAGTCAACAGCAGAATGTCCGTATTGTTTCAACAGATCCTTTGCCTTCATACGTTGCAGATCAGTTTCTGTATAACGGGAAACATGAGGCTGAATGAGGCTCCAGAATAAAAACAACCAGGTTGAAAAACCAACACAACGGATGAGCCAGATAAATTCCAGGCCAAAATGTGTTAGCGGGTGTATAGAAGCATCATCTATCAGTAAAAAACTTTTAAACGTGTGCAGAAGCGATTGCTGCCAGGTAAAATCAATACCAAAATGTTTTACATCAATAAAGTAAAAGCTGATAAAGCCAAACAGCAATACAGATACAAGAACAGAGAATGTGAACAAAAGCCCTTTCTTTCTCCATCCGGCATCACTACGCATCCTGTATTGCCGGTATGTTGCAAGTAAAATAAGAAGGGTAAAAAATGCAAATACCGCTTCTTCATAGTCGAGGGCTTTTGTGAGGTGCCCAACCAATGATGCTGCTGCTGCTATTACTGCAATGATCCATGCAGATCTGAACCCTTTAAACAGGAATACTGATGTTACAAACAGCAACAGGCCAAACAGCAATACCATCATAGCTGAAGCATGCAATGCTGTTAATGGAAGGTAAGCCCGCAACAGATGGAAACGCTCATGCAAAGGTGCAGTTACAGCCGAGGTAATATTTATCACCGCAAGTGAAAAGGTGAACACAGCGGGCATGCTTCTTAAAATAAAGTGCCTGCTTTTCCACACAAATACAAACAGCCCCATTGCCAATGGCAACCAAAATTCAAATACACGATAAAGTATGGTAATGGATAATGCTGTTACAGTTGTGTATCCAAATTGATGCAGCACATACATCATTGACAATTCTACTACACCCAGCCCTTTGAGAAAAGGAGATGCGATCATCATGACCACTGCAGCAATATAGGTTACAGCAGCAGCTGTTACCGAAGCAGTGCTGCCAAGTGCAAGCATTGCGAGATACACATGAAGAATGCCGCTGAATTCAACAGCGGTTGAAAACAATAAGCCTTTTATAAATGAGGGTTGATGAATTGAAACGGACGTATTCTCATCAAGCACTTCTGCCAGTGCAGGAAAATACCCGGTTAACTTTTTATGAAGCGTTCCTTTTTTTCTGATTGCAAAAAACAGGAACAAAATAAGAGCGGTAAGAAAGAATACAAATGCTAA
>JAACZX010000414.1 GCA_009996555.1 Chitinophagaceae bacterium
CGTCATTTTGTTTCTGTTCCACCCACCATTACTTTTTTACACACCACTGAGGTGGTGGATATGCATGAGCCGCCCACAAAAGCGTTGCGTGATAAACCCAATTCTTCCATGAACAAAGGTCTGCAGTTGCTGGCCGAAGGAAAAATTGATGCGTTTATCAGTGCAGGCAATACGGGGGCTATGATGGTGGGCGTATTTTATACCATCCGTGCTATTGAAGGGGTGCAACGCCCAACCATTTCAACTGTTATTCCAAAAGTTGAAGGTGGCTACGGGCTCATTCTTGATGTGGGTATGCAGGCCGATTGCAAACCGGAGAACCTGTTGCAAAATGCCATACTCGGCAGCATCTATGCACAAAATATCCTGGAGATCGAAAATCCTGCTGTAGGATTGATTAACATAGGTGAGGAAGAAGGGAAAGGAAACCTGCTGGCACAAGCCGCTTACCCGTTGTTGAAAGAAAGTAAGCTCATCAACTTTATCGGTAACATTGAAGGAAGAGAGATATTAACAGGAAAGGCTGATGTAATGGTGTGTGATGGATTTACAGGTAACGTTATCCTGAAGCTTGGCGAATCCATATTTGATATATCCCGTTCAAGAAACCTGGAAGAAGATGACTACTTCAAAAGGTTTAATTTTGAAACATACGGTGGCACGCCTATTCTTGGTATTGATAAACCAGTTATTGTGGGCCATGGCATCTCTACTTCAAGAGCATTCTTTAATATGATCAATCTTGCATCGAAGATGATTGAAACAAAATTGCTGGAGAAAATGAAAGCAAGATTTGTGAGTGAAGAAGAAGTGGAATAGAGGTTGTTGAAACACGTATTCTGTTCATGCAGAAGAAATTATTTTAGAAAAACGAAAAACATTTTATAGAAAAGTTGGGAGCGAATTGTAATTCTCCTATTTTTGCACTCCCAAAAACGGAAAACGTTTGGATGATTCCGTAGCTCAGTTGGTAGAGCACGACACTTTTAATGTTGGGGTCCTGGGTTCGAGTCCCAGCGGGATCACAGAAAACAAAAGCCCCCTGCTTAAAGCGGGGGGCTTTTCTGTTTCAGCTACTTTTGTACATAAATAAATCAGCTATGGATCTTCAGAATAAAGTTGTGGTTATAACAGGCGGGAGCGATGGCATTGGCAAAGCACTGGTAGAATTGTTTTTAAGTAAAGGTGCACAAGTGGCAACCTGTGGAAGAAATGCCGATAAACTGTACTCATTACAACAGGAGTTTGCAGGAAAACCATTGCACACCTTTGTTGCAGATGTAAGTAATGAAGATGATTGTAACCGTTTTATTGCAACAACAGTGAAAGCATTTGGCGGTATTGATGTATTGATCAGCAATGCCGGCTTATCAATGCGTGCATTGATCATTGAATCGGAAACAAGTGCATACAAGCGGCTGATGGATGTAAATTTCTGGGGCACTGTTTACACAACAAAAGCTGCATTGCCACACATCATTAAACGCAAAGGATCGGTAGCCGGCATTTCATCAATAGTAGGTAACAGAGGTATTCCCGGCCGCAGTGCATACTCTGCATCAAAACATGCTATGCAGGGCTGGCTGGAAGCATTGCGTGTGGAAATGATGGACCACGGTGTAAATGTATTATGGGTATCACCGGGTTTCATTGCGACCAATATCCGCACAACAGCACTGGATGGCGAAGGAAAACCAATTGGAGAAACACCAATGGATGAATCGAAACTGATGAGTGCCGAAGAATGTGCACTGCATATTTTTAACGCCATTGCCAAACGTAAGCGGGCAGTGGTACTTACTTTTACCGGCAAGGCAACTGTGTGGATGAGTAAGTTTTTACCAAGGGTTGCTGATAAATACATTCATAAGTTTTTCTTTAAAGAAGGCAAGTTGATCAAGTAGTACCGAACATTGTTCTCACGTTTCTATCTTCAACTGATTATTCTTTATCTTTCGTGTCAATTTTTCACACACATCAATGGCTTTACTAACCCTCACATCAGACATCGGAG
>JAACZX010000415.1 GCA_009996555.1 Chitinophagaceae bacterium
GAAGTGTGGATCAATGGTCATTACCTCGGTAAGCGTCCTTACGGCTATATCAACTTCTCTTATGATCTTACGCCACATTTGAATTATGGCAAACCAAATGTACTTGCTGTGAAAGTGGATAACAGTCTGCAGCCCGATTCAAGATGGTACAGCGGTAGCGGTATTTACCGGGATGTGAAATTGATTACAACAAATAATGTAGCCATTGCAGAGGCAGGCGTGTTCATCACTACACCTGTTATCAGCAAAAACAAAGCAACTGTTTCAATACAATACAATATAACAAACACAGGTAATCAAAATGAAATCGTGAATTTGTACACCGATGTGTATGATGCAGCAGGGAAAAAGATCGCTACATCAAAAAGTATTGTGAAGCGCACAATACCTGTTGGCGGTTATGCGTATGCCAGTCAATTACAGCTCAACACACCCATACTTTGGTCAACAGCTAAACCATATTTATACAAAGCCGTTACACGTATTGAACGTAATGGTCAACTCATCGATGAAGTAAAAACAACCTTCGGCATCCGTTCGTTCAACTTTGATGCTGCCAATGGTTTTTTCCTCAACAATCAGCCCTTAAAAATTCAAGGCGTTTGTATGCATCACGATCTGGGTGCATTAGGTGCAGCGTATAATCATGCAGCAGCAAAACGTCAGCTGAAAATATTGAAAGAGATGGGCGTAAATGCCATCCGCTTCTCACACAATCCGCCAGCTGCAGCCATTCTTGATCTTTGTGATGAAATGGGTTTTCTGGTGCAGGTGGAAGCATTCGATATGTGGAAGAAAAGAAAAAACAAATTCGATTACAATCTCTATTTCGATGAATGGCATGCACGTGATATACAGGCTATGGTGCTGCGTGACCGTAATCATCCTTCAGTATTTATGTGGAGTATTGGCAACGAAATGAGGGAACAGTTCGACAGCACCGGTACAACCATCGGCAAACGTTTGGTTGAGCTGGTGAAAGCTATTGATACAACACGACCTGTTACCTGTGCACTTACAGAAAATTTTCCGGAGAAAAACTTTATCTGGAAATCGGGCGCATTGGATGTGCTCGGCTTCAACTACAAGTTGTACGATTATGCTGACTTGCCTAACCGTTTTCCCGGTCAGTCGTTTGTTGCATTAGAAACGGCATCTGCTTTATCATCACGTGGCTCGTATGATATGCCCAGCGATAGTAACCGTCTCTGGCCGCCCGATGGTAAAACCCCGTATGCAAAAGGCAATGCAGATATGAGTGTGTCGGCTTATGATCATGTGTATGCTTACTGGGGTTCTACGCATGAAGCGGCATTGCTGGCTGTGAACAAATACAAATTCATGTCGGGCATGTTTGTGTGGAGTGGATTTGATTTTATTGGCGAACCTGTGCCGTATGCATGGCCGGCACGTAGTTCGTATTATGGCATCGTTGACCTGGCAGGTTTTCCGAAAGATGTGTTTTATCTCTATCAAAGTGAATGGACAACAAAACCTGTTCTGCATTTATTCCCGCATTGGAACTGGAACAAAGGCGATACCGTTGATGTGTGGGCATATTACAACAATGCCAATGAAGTGGAATTATTCCTCAATGGAAAATCTTTAGGCAGCAAATCGAAAACAACCGATGTCTTACATGTTATGTGGCGTGTGCCTTATCAACCGGGCATGCTCAAAGCGATATCAAAGAAAAATGGAAAAGTTATTCTTACAAAAGAAGTAAGAACTACAGGCACGCCGGCAAAAATTCTGTTAACAGCCGACAGATCAAAAATCAAAACCAATGGAACAGATATATCCTTTATTACCGCTAAGCTGGTTGATAAAGATGGAAATACCGTACCTGACAATGACAGGCAGCTCGTATTTACCGTTTCAGGAGCTGGCTTTTTAGCAGGTACGGATAATGGTTTTCCGGCCGACAGTGTTTCATTAAAAAGTCCGCAAAGAAAGACCTGGAAAGGGATGGTTCTGGGCTTAGTACAATCGTCGGGAAAAAAGGGAAATATC
>JAACZX010000766.1 GCA_009996555.1 Chitinophagaceae bacterium
CTCATACGAGTTTACCTGGCTTTCAATACAGGCACTTACTTCTTCGGCTAATTGGGCTGCCGATTTTCCGGTTAACGATATTTTTTCAATGCAGCTGCATGCCTTGTCTCTTACTTCTTTAATGATCTTGTTCCTGTTTGTTACCCCGGTTGCTTTTACAATTGATTTAATCACCTCTGGGTCGGTAATTGTATCAGTTTTCTGGGCTATAAGAATATGATTGCCGAGCAACATAAGTATTAGCAAAAGGAGTTGTTTCATGAGTTGTAATGCTTTTTGTTTTAGTTGTCTGAAAATACAAGTTGTTTTGTAATTTCTCAGCCTTGGTTCAGCACAATATATTATCATAGCTTCAGGGTTGCCGTTCTTATTAAGAGCAACAAGTCAAGGCGGGATGTGTGCAATAATCAACATAAAAAAGCCCGTTACAAAATGCAACGGGCTTTCTATATAGAATGTAAGCTTTAACTTAAATAAGGTCCAACGCTTTTACAAAGTAATAGCAGATAAACGGGAATGTAGCGGTAATGTAATTGGCCAATCCTAAACCGGGAACCAAGTACATGATCAAACAAACAGCTACAGAAACAAAAAAGAGGATCCAGTTTAATGCAGATGATTTCTTTTCCATGCGTCGAAAATTTTTGCGAAGATAGGGGAAGAGCCGGTAACATAAAACAGGAGGCAGAAAAATATCGGCCCGGCCTCAGGATTTTGGTAATTATACTACTTTCCGGCATCACATATTTATGTAGTTCGTTATACCACAGGCTTACATTATTTTGCAGCCGTAATTAATAAACCTTATCATTTGTGACACTATTTTCTACACTCTTCGGGGCCTCTGTCAATGGCCGTTATTATCATTTTGTTATCAGTACAGCCGGGTCAGCAGGCGCAGATATTACTGCGTTTACTCGTGCCCGTTTTTCCACAATGCACAGTTAGAAAATACCCGACTAATGGTATTGAAATTTTCAATTGAATTCATATTATTGTAATCATTTATTAACCAAAATCACGCTCTACAATGAGAAAGATTGTATTCATTCTTCTTGCAGCCATCATCGGCTTTACGGCAAACGCTGGTATTATTTCTTTACCAGAAAATGCATCTGACGTAACCAAAGCAATGGTTACAGCGCCTGCCACAACAAAAACAGCTACAGCAAAAAAATCTTCAAAGAGCAAACTGTTCATGAAGATTTTAAAGAATAAGCTGGAGAAAATGGCGGCAAAAGGGAAAAAAGCGGGCGATAAAAGCAAGATCGTTGCTGCTTTATTAGCCTTCTTCCTGGGTAACCTTGGTATCCATGATTTTTATCTTGGCAACAAAAAAGCAGGGTTGCTGAAAATTATCCTCACAGTTGCTGGTATCGTTTTAATTGCAGTAGGTGTTGCTACTTTAGCTACTACCGCAACAGTAACTGTACCAGTTCTTGCGCTGATCGGTTGGATTCTTTTATTAGGCGTGAGCATCTGGGCATTGATTGACTTTATCAGGATCCTCACTGGTTCTTACCAACCTGTTGATGGTTCATATACCGATTAATCCGGTTGAACATTTTAAATAGAGCCCTTTTTAAAGGGCTCTATTATAATAATTGTCTTGTATAACCTGAGCGCCTGAATCCACAGCATGTTAACCAAAAAACCTGTGCAGCATTGCACAAAACAATTCTTATCTTACTCTTGTTACTAAACAAAAGATTTTGCAACCTTAAATATTTAATCAATTAAACAACTCTACTATGAGAAAGATTATCATCGTCCTTTTAGCTGCTGTATTCAGCGTTTCGTCTTATGCAGGCATTATTTATGTGCCTTCAAATGCTTCAGACAATACCAAAGCTGGTGTTGAAGCAACAATTGAAAAAGTAAAAGCTACCAACATGGATGCGTTCCTGTCGCTCACTCCTGCAAAAATCCAGGAAATGACTGGCCAGAAATTGTCTTTTAGTCAAAAGATCGCTTTGAAAATGGCGCAAAAGAAAATGGAAAAACAACT
>JAACZX010000767.1 GCA_009996555.1 Chitinophagaceae bacterium
AATACCCCGGTATTGTTACACACGCTGTGTTGCTTACGTTTGCTGTGGCTGCAAGCATGTACCTCCTGTTCACATTACGCATTATAAAAGTAACTGAACGTTTACGCTCCATCATTTTTGTTGCAACAGCAAGCATTGCTATTTTTTATTTGCTTTCATGGGTGCTTGGCTTCTTTGGTATTCACTTTTCATTCCTTTCGGCCAATAACGGTTCTATGTTCAGCATCATTTTTTCATTGGCTGTCATTGGTATTGCAGCGTTTAACCTGTTACTTGATTTTGACATGATCGAAAAAGGAAGTGAAATGGGTGCGCCAAAATACATGGAGTGGTACGGAGCATTCGGGTTACTTGTAACACTGGTATGGCTGTACCTTGAAATACTCCGTCTGCTGGCTAAACTCAGCGACAGAAAATAATTACTCTTCTCATTTTATTATACAATATCCCTGCGCTTATGCGTGGGGATTTTTTATTGCTCCTATCCATTTCGATGCTGTAGAAAAGTTTTTCCTATCTTTCTTTTCCTAAATCAACTGACGTATGTCTGAACAAAAATTTCAACCCTTTGTTCCCGATGACAGCAAGATGCCCGAATTCACGATCAAAAGTGTATTAGTGGGCGCTGCATTCGGGATCATCTTTGGTGCGTCCACCGTTTATCTTGCATTGAAAGCCGGTTTAACTGTTAGTGCTTCCATTCCTATTGCGGTTTTAGCAATAGCGCTGGGAAAACTATTCCTTAAAACAACCATTCTCGAAAACAATATTATTCAGACCACTGGTAGCGCAGGCGAAAGCATTGCTGCAGGTGTGGTATTTACTTTACCAGGTTTTTTATTCCTGTCATCTCCTGATAGTAGTAAATACTTCAGCTACTTTACGATTATGACACTTGCTATTATGGGAGGCATGCTTGGAACATTATTAATGGTTCCTTTGCGAAGATCCCTGATTGTAAAAGAGCATAACACTTTACCATATCCCGAAGGGACTGCTTGTGCAAGTGTTTTAAAAGCCGGAGAAAAGGGCGGAGATTTAGCCAAAACAGCGTTTCTTGGAATGGGTGTTGCTGTTGTTTACGCTATTCTTCAAAAAGTTTTTCATATCGTGGCAGAAGTTCCTGTATACGCAACTCATCTAAAAAACAAATACCTGCCAGCAGCAAGAATTAATGGAGAAATCACACCCGAATATCTCGGAGTTGGCTACATTATTGGTCCTAAAATATCAGGCATTCTTGTAGCTGGTGGTGTTTTAAGTTCATTTGTATTGACTCCTCTTTTGGCAACACTTGTTCCGGGAGATGCAACACACGCCCAACTTCTTAAGTTAGGGTTGAATCCTGCGAAATTTGGATGGGATCCAACCACACATGAATTTGCAGATAGTGCCGAAGCTATATACAGAGCCTTCATACGACAAATTGGAGCAGGGGCTGTGGCAGCAGGAGGATTTATCACGCTTATTAAAACTATTCCTACCATTATATCCTCTTTTAAAGAAAGTGTTAGTTCGGTAAGGGGAAAATCTGATGGAAAAACTGTCGCAAGAACAGAGAGAGATCTTAGCATGAAAGTTGTGCTAGTTGGCAGTATTGGTTTGATCCTGGTAATGTCGCTTCTTTCAATTATACCTGGTGACAATATTGGCAGCCGACTTCTTCTCGGTTTACTGATTATTATTTTCGGAGCATTCTTTGTAACTGTCTCATCCCGTATTGTTGGTTTGATTGGCTCAAGTAACAATCCTATCAGCGGTATGACTATTGCAACAATCATGGCAACTTGTCTTGTGTTTATTGCAATTGGTTGGGGAGGACAAGCCTATGAAGCGATGGCACTTGTTGTTGGAGGTATGATTTGTATTGCAGCCGCTAACGCAGGTGCAACTTCACAAGATTTAAAAACCGGCTATATTGTTGGCGCCACTCCACGCAATCAGCAAATTGCATTATTTATTGGCGCTATAGTTTCTTCGATCGTAATTGGCTGG
>JAACZX010000416.1 GCA_009996555.1 Chitinophagaceae bacterium
CGCCTTTATAATCATTGTTCTTTACATCCATCACTACAAACCTGTCTTTCAGATTTTCGCATTGCATCAATGCTTCCTGATACACTTCGTAATAATCATTACCATTTGTAAGCAATGAATTATCAGGAAAGATGAGTAAAGTTGGTTCATCTACTTTTTCAATTACTTTCAAACCTTTGCCATCATCCAGGAAATCAGTTTTCGCTTTTGGATCGGTATAGGTTCCAACGGAAACAATATAACAATCGCCGCCACCATTCTTAAAAAACATTCTAAGTGAATCGTACATAAACAACGACTGACTAATGTTGGCCGATTTAAAATTGTTCAACGCATCAACAGCAACATTTGCAATTGCCAGCGATGGTGCTCCGCCAAAATAAGTTTCATAATCAAGCAGGCTGCTGATCTTTACTGCTTTGTTCTTTAAATCGCCGGGGCCATATTCATCTGCTCTTGCTGTGTAGCCGATAAAAGCAGGAATTGCGGTTTCAACCTGTGCAATGGAAGGAGGAAATTTTGGAACCTCTTCTATGTACACACCGGGAGTTTTTACTGTTAATGCCATAGTTGACAATGTTTATAATGATGATTAATGATTTAAGTAAACAGATGAACAATTATAGATATCACTCCCCTGTTGCAATTGGCTGAGCCATGATGCTGATGCATTGGGTAGTGGACTGATGTTGCCGTGTATTGCTGATGTAAATGATAATGTTCTGATGGGCACTTCACTCAATGGAAATGGTGTTGTGCTGATAAACTCAAGCGGATTCACTGCATTTGAAAAACTAAGCGCTGCAGCTGAGTCCTGCACCGATGTAACATCGTTTGTCTTAGCAATGTATTTGACGAGAACAGATTTGTTGCAGAAGCGAAGACTGAACATGCGATCAACCGCTTTACCACTATCCAATAATGAAAACGCAGGCGCATTACCAACTTTGTTGTGCAGTTCAATAACAGCAACTGGTGTTTCAACCAAGCCTGGATCTTTTACAACGATCGAAGAAGATTCACCATTTACATCAATGCGGTACTTACCAGCATCTAATCCTTGCAGACTTACATCAACCATTGTTCTTACAGTTTCAAATTTCTGAATGATTACAGTCTTTGCTTCTTTGTTGAATAAACCGGTTTGCGGATCGATTCCAAAATGTTTGATCACAAATTCTTTTGCAGGCACAGCAACTGTAAATGGATACCTTGCTGCGTGCACCATTGCCACATCCTGCTCTGCAACAAACTGCCGCTTACCTCTTTTGCGCCAAAAAGAAGAATCACTGATTAGTGTGCCGTTGCTGGTTGTTTTTAAACATTCATAAACGTCAGTTCCATCGGTTACCAAACGGCCGGGCTTGTAAATAGTTGCGGCTACATGAGCTGCTACAGGCTTCGACAAATACAACTTGTTGATTGTGCCAGATGGAAGTACCGGTTCAGAAAATGGATTATTTGAAAAATTCGATAACCAGTTTGTTTCCTTTTTACCAGCCTGGTAATTTGAATGAGTAATGTTATCGAACAATCCATTTTCCGTTACGATGTAAAACACAAACCGCAGATCATCGGGCCATTGTTTTGCAGGTTCCCCTGCATTATTTGTTTTCACAGCAACAATCAACTGATGATCGAGCTGCTTCCATTTGATATCGTAATTACGAAACAGTTTTTCAGTTGCTGCTGACGGTTTGATCTGCAGGTTCTTTGCTTTTGCTTCACGATAATAATCATGCAGCATTTCTATCCTGAAAACTATTTTGTAACTGCTGTTCATATTACCGTTGGCGTTTTATCTTTTGCAATGGTTTCTATTTCCAGAATAATTCCACCACCATTCTGCACAAACCTGTCGTCAATTACTACTTGCCTTATTTTATACATGACAGATGGCAAATATTTTCCACCAAGACTTGCCCACAAATGATTCACCTGTTCGAAGTTGAGAGTAACCAACTCACTGCTGATCTGATGAACCGGCTCCAT